>JAUXGY010000407.1 GCA_030621805.1 Kiritimatiellales bacterium
CTCGTACCGAAGTGATCTGTAACACCTGCGATGCCCATCTCGGGCACGTCTTTCCCGATGGCCCCCCGCCAACCGGCCTCCGCTACTGCATCAACTCCGCATCGATCAAGTTCCGGAAGTCCTCTGCCCCGCCAGCGGGAGAGGCCAAGTAACCCTTTAGCAACGGCCCTCTTTTTCTTGTAAGGATTTCTTTCCCGGGGCGACTACACAGGAAAGGAAAATACCATGAGCCTATTTGCAACAGACAACACTCGAGTGAATTCCCCCGTCGGGGGCTATATCCAGCCTCGGCAATTGAAGGAACTTTGGTTCCACACGGGAACCGTCTGTAACCTTCGATGTTCTTTTTGCCTCGAAGGATCCAAGCCCGGCGACAACCGGCTCAATGCGATCACCCTAGATGACGCAAAACCATTCATCGAAGAGGCCTTGGCTCTCGGAACGGAACAGTTTTCCTTTACCGGTGGCGAGCCATTCGTTATCCCCGACATGGTGAAAATTCTAGACTATGCGCTGGATCACAATCCCTGCCTGGTGCTGACCAATGCCACCGAGCCGCTGCTCAACCGACTGCATCAGGTGGCTCCACTGGTCAGAAAACCGTTCCCTCTCAGCTTCCGGGTCAGCCTTGACCATCCTGACCCCGTCAAACACGATGCCTTTCGCGGGCAAGGGAATTTCCACCTTTCTCTACGGGTTATGGGTCAACTCCACCTCCTCGGGTTCACGGTATCGATTGCTCGGCAAAGTGCGGAAAACGAAGATGAGGAGGCGGTCAATCGTGCCTATGTACCTTTTTTTAAGAAGGCCGGGTTGCCAGGTGATACCCATGTGGTCGTCTTCCCAGAATTCCACGAACCGGGTTCGAATCCCGATGTGCCCCAGATCACGGAGTCTTGCATGACCACCTACAAGACCGAAGGGCAGCGCGATGAGTTTATGTGCAGCTTCAGCAAAATGGTGGTTAAAAAAGGAGGGTGTATGCGTGTCTACGCCTGCACGCTCGTCGATGACGACGAGGGCTATGATTTGGGAGGAAGTCTCTCCGAGGCCATGAAGATTCGTGTATGGCTCAAGCACCATCGTTGTTATACCTGTTTTGCCAACGGGGCTTCGTGTAGTGAAATTTAAACCTAAAGGAAAAATTGGATCCAATTTATAAAACCGACAAACATGAAGAGGTTAGCGAGTACTATGGTTCGACGCTTGAGAAATCGGACGACTTAAAAACAAATGCCTGCTGCACCGTCAAATCCTATCCCGAAAATATTCGGAAAGGACTGACCCTGATTCATGACGAAGTCCTTGAAAAATACTATGGTTGCGGGTTGACCATTCCAGAAGAACTCGAAGGCATGCGTGTGCTCGATCTCGGATCCGGGTCCGGGCGCGATTGCTACCTCGTTTCCTATTTGGTCGGAGAACTCGGCTCGGTTGTGGGGGTCGATATGACGGATGAGCAACTGGATGTTGCCCAGCGGCATATTGCCTATCACACGAAGAAATTTGGTTATGCTTCTTCGAATATTGAATTCAGGAAAGGTCTGATTGAACAGCTTGATGAAGTGGGGCTGGAGGATAATTCGTTCGACGTTGCCATCTCAAATTGCGTCATTAATCTTTGTCCGGATAAGCCTGCGGCATTGAACGAAATTTTCAGGGTCTTGAAGCCCGGCGGACAGTTTTATTTTTCCGATGTCTATTCTGACCAACCCGTACCGGAACATCTTGTCAACGATCCTGTACTTTATGGTGAATGCTTGAGCGGAGCCTTGTCGGCGTCAAACTTTATTCAAATGGCCACGGATACCGGCTTCCGAACTCCTAAGGAAATTGAGCGTTCAGTCATCACGATTCGTAATGATGAGGTCATCCGAAAGGTCGGAGATCTTAAGTTTCATTCCATCACCTACAGTGTGTTTAAAGATTAAAAGGAGCCCTCGATGAAACGGTTGCTCATCTTCTCGTTAGGCCTGTTGGCAATCACTGCACAAGCAAACCCGCTGGAGGTGGGACAGCCCACCCCCAAACTATCTTTAACCACGGCAGATGGAAACGCCTTCGATCTTCAGGCGGCTATCGCGGAGCAGCCAACGGTGCTCATTTTCTATCGCGGAGGATGGTGTCCCTTCTGCAATAAACATCTATCGCACCTGCAAGCCGCCGCCCCGCAACTCCGGAAGTTGGGCTACCGGATCATTGCCATTAGCCCCGACCGTCCGGCGGAGTTGCAAAAGACCCTTGGGAAGGGTGAACTATCCTACACATTGCTATCCGATTCCTCCATGGTTGCCGCCAAGGCATTCGGCCT
>JAUXGY010000369.1 GCA_030621805.1 Kiritimatiellales bacterium
CTGCTCTATTTCACGATCCGCCTCCGCTGGAGTGCGCTGGAACTCGACGGCTTCGTTGCCATCCGTTCGTGCGGGCTGGTGCTCATGGCGTTCGGTGCAGCGTTTAATATTTTGGGGCGCGTTTTCCTCAAGAAAAACTGGGCGGATCATGTGCGGGTCTATTCCGACCAACAGCTCGTCACCAACGGGGCATACCGCATTGTGCGCCACCCGCTCTACGCCTCGATCATCTGGATGTTCTTCGGCGCAGCTATCGCCTACCTCAACCCGCTGGCCGCCGCCGAAACCGTGCTGATCTTTATTCCGGCCATGACCTACCGCTCTAACCTCGAAGAGCAGGCACTTACAGAAATCTTTGGCGATCAATATTCCAGCTACCGCAAAACCACCGGCTGCTTTTTTCCAAAGATTGGACGGCGTGTCAAATGATGGAAGTCTCGCACAACGTTCCGGAAGGCTGGGGACTTTGCCCGCAGTCGATCCCGGTTTATCCCCTCTGCATGTTGCTCGCCTTCGCTGCGGGGTTTGCGGTCTATTTCTACAACGCACGCGGAACACCGCGACAATCCGAGCACCTGTTCCCCATTGTGCTCGCCGCATTCTTCGGGGGCCTGATCGGCGCAAAACTACCCATTGTGCTGATGAACCTGCGCTACGGCCTCGACTGGCAAACCCTGCTGGCGGGTCGAACCATTGCCGGCGGGCTGGTTGGCGGAACGATCGGCGTGCTGCTTATTAAAAGGAGATTGGGCATCCAAGGTCGCTACGGAAACCTGCTCGCCGCGCCCATTGCGTTGGGTATGGCGGTTGGACGATTGGGCTGCCTGCTCAGCGGATGTTGTTTTGGAAACCCCGCCCGTTGGGGGGTCGACTTTGGCGACGGTATTGTGCGGCATCCAACGCAACTCTACGAACTGCTCTTTTGCCTCACCGCATTTTTCCTGCTCCAGCGCTCACGACACACCGCCCCGCCCGGAAGCCTGCTTACCCGCTATTTCATGGCCTACTTCATGTTCCGGTTCATGGAAGAATTTATCCGCCCGCACCCTATCCTGTTCGGACTCACCACATTTCAATGGCTTTGCATCGCCGGAACCATTATCCTGCTACTCAAAGCCAAGCTTATGAAAACGCCGGAGGACACCGTATGACCGAACAAAAACCAAAACAACACGGAAAGGATTTCCTCATGGGATTTTTACCCAGTCTACTACTCGCCATCATCAATGTTGCTATCCTGATTATTAGCGATGATCTTATGATGCTAAACGTTATGTTCATATCAGGAGCCATTCTCATTATCGGTGCAATCGTTGCCCTTATTTTCCGTCGACCCTTCATTGGAGCGGGCATGATAGCCGCACTGGTGGCCTCGCCACTTCTTTTGTTGGGCTCCTGCTTCGCCATTTCCGGATTTGGGTAGAATGTAGGTGGGATCGCCGATCCCGCCTCTGATGAGAAGGCCCATTCCGCCGGAACCGGGATCGACGATCCCGGCTACAAACAAAAAATCCCGGCGAGTGGCCGGGATTTAACATTAGGCAGGCTACTGCCAACGTATTGATCAACCGGCTATTCCGCTTCGAGCAGTGCTGCGATCTCATCAGAAATGTCAAAGTTGGTGTAGACGTCCTGGACGTCATCGAGTTCTTCGAGGGCATCGACAAAGCGCATGATCGATTGGGCCTTCGCCAGCTCGGTCACTTCAACAATCAAATCAGGGATCATCGTGATTTCTGATTCGGCCATTTCAATACCAGCCGTGGTGATCGCCTCAGAAACGATGTGAAAGTCGTTGGGATCGGTGATGACTTCGAAGTGCTCGCCTTCGGTCTTCAGATCTTCCGCCCCGGCTTCGAGCACGAGATCCATCAGCGTGTCTTCATCGGTCAGATCTTTGGCAATAAGAATCTGCCCCTTGCGCTGGAACATGCGGCTGACCGCACCTTGTTCAGCGAGGTTGGAACCGGCTTTGGTGAAGGCGTGGCGCACTTCGGAGGCGGAGCGATTCTTGTTGTCGGTCAAAACTTTTACGACCACGGCAACACCGCCAGCGGCGTAGCCTTCGTAGGAACCTTCAGACAGCTGGCCGCCTTCGAGTTCGCCCGTGCCCTTCTTAATGGCCCGCTCGATATTGTCTTTCGGCATCGAAACGCCCTTGGCTTTCTGCACCAGTGCGCGCAGTGAAATATTGTCGTCCACGTTACCGCCGCCAGCGGATGCGGCCACCATGATGTCCTTGCCGATTTTACTAAAAACCTTACCGCGGGCGGCGTCGGCCCTTCCCTTGCGGTGCTTAATATTTGCCCACTTACTATGTCCAGCCATATCCTAAACCTCCGTGTTCTTCCGTAATTCGTAACGAGTAATACGTAACTCCGCTTATTCGGTAATTACGCATTACGAATTACTCGTTAATCTTTATCTGTGCGAAGCCGCGTTTTCCCGAGCGGATTACCATGCCATCTTCAGGGATTATCTGCATGCGGGGATCGGTCGCTTTTTCATCATTAATCTTTACGGCTCCTTGCGTAACCAACCGTCGGGCCTCGCCGTTGCTCTT
>JAUXGY010000491.1 GCA_030621805.1 Kiritimatiellales bacterium
GTTTGGCTCCTCGACACTAGGCCAAACCAACACGATTCATGTCCTGCCGAACCATGGAAGGAAGGATGGCATCCGAATCAGACGGGACGATGAAGAAACGATATATCAGTTGAACCTACAGGCCGTGCAGGATCATGCGACCGATCCGTTGCACTTTAAGAACAAGCGCGTGTGGAAGCTGGATGCCGACGAAATTCAAAAGGTAGCTGTAAAAGGGAGGGAGAGCTTGCAACACGCCGTTGAGCGGCAGGCCGACGGAACCTTTGTTCCCTCTGGAACCAACGGAATGCTATATGTTGATTCATCGATACTCGAAAGCCTTCTCAAAAATCTGGAGCAGTTGTCGGCCTCCAGCTATGTGACGTACGATCCCCGGGAACTCTCCGGGTATGGTCTGGATCAACCTCTTCTGGCGGTCCACGTCAGCCTGTCGGGCACCAACCAGCTGGGACGGGTGTTGTTGGTGGGAGAAGAGACGGATCAGGGATACTATGCCATGGTGCAGGGGCGCGATGTGGTGTTTGTGCTTGAAAAGAGAATCGTCGATTCATTTTCAAAAAGGGTATTGATTGAACAAGCGATTCTTCCGTTGGACACGGAATAGATGAGTGTTCCGCATATCAGCCGCCATATGATCGCATGGATCTATCGCGTGGTTCGCATTCTGGTTCGTTTAATCTTTGTATTGGTTATTCTGGGATTGCTTCTTTTTATCTACTTGCGCGTTCAAGGGGTCCCCGGCCCGCTCTTGCGCGAGGTCACACGCCGTGCGAATGAAGCGGGCATCCCCGTATCGGTGGAGGGCATCACGCTTACCCTGAATGGTTGGCGAGCCGATCACGTGCGCTATTATAGCAACCATCCCGACGACCTTGACCCCATGTTTGAGTCGGAGCAGGTGTTTTTCTCGGTCATGAAGAAGGGGAAATCAAAGAGCCTTAAGGTGGAGGTCAAAGCGGTGGGAGTGCGGGTGGCGCCCTCGGTGGAGTGGGGCGTCTCCATTCCTGCAGACAGTCGATCCAGAGAGATAGAGCATGCCGAAGTTATACTCGATTTTAGACCGGAAGGCGTTGTGCTTTCCGATGGACGGCTGGAATGGCTGGGCTCCCGGTTTAATATAAATGGAATCATTTTAAAGGAAACGCAAGCGCCTCGAGTGCCGTCACCCCAACGTACGGTGTCGCCGGTTTTAGTCACCGCTGCACAGTTCCAGATGCTGGAGGATCGCCTGAAAATGCTTTCGCTCCCGACGGGTGCAGAGATCGAGATTTCTTTTGAGGTGGATTCGGGAAACTACGCCGCAAGCCGGTTGGATTTTTCTGCCCATGCGGAAGGATTGGCTTTTCGGGCCATCGAATTTTCCGGTGCAAAAGTGTCGGGGAACTATGCCTATCCCTTGCTTCAGCTTGAGCAAGCGAGCTTGTTCGTGGGCAAACAGTCCGTGCAGCTGAGCGGTGAGTACAACATGAAAACCCAGAAAGTAGAGGGGACGCTGTTTAACTCGATAACCTCGAACCGCCTTA
>JAUXGY010000319.1 GCA_030621805.1 Kiritimatiellales bacterium
TTCGGTATCCCCGGGCAAGATTCTGCAAACCCTTCAGGGTATCTGAAACCTGCAAGAGAGGGCCGCCGTCCATCCCCCGAAAAGCATCATCCACCAGCGCACCGGAGGCTCCCTTTGCAAAGGCGGCGGCCACAAACTCATGCCCGTCGAACTGCTCACCACGAAGAGCGACATAGAAGTCGCCCGGCACGAGTGTTCGGGTATCTTTCGAGATTCCCGTGATGGGCGCATCGGGCAAACCGTTTTTCCATGGACGAGAAACCCACTGCGAAAAATCGTCTGGACGGAATTCTGACATCAACCCAAAATCTCCCGGATCGTTTCACGGTCGTCGAACGGAACAATGGTTCCTTTCGACTCCTGATATGTTTCATGGCCTTTGCCCGCCACGAGCAGGATATCCTTGCGGCCCATTCGTTGGATTCCCGCCGTAATGGCATCGCGGCGATCGAGCACGACCTCAAAGGATTCCTGTCCGGAAAAGCCTCCCATAATGTCGGTAACAATTGCTCCGGGTTCCTCGTTGCGCGGATTGTCGGACGTAATGATGCTGAAATCGGCAAGCGCGGCAGCGGCCTGCCCCATGAGCTTACGTTTTCCGCGGTCGCGATTGCCGCCACAGCCAAAGATGACGATGAGTTTTCCGTTACAGATCTCGCGTAGCGTTCCGAGTACGTTGCGTAGCGCATCGTCGGTGTGGGCATAGTCGACAAACACCTGCTTGTGCCTACGGTTGGGAACCTGCTCAAGCCGCCCGGGAATGCGCGCGATATTTGCGAGCGATTGCGCCATGACCCCTAATGAAATACCCGAGAGGCCCCCTACTGAAATGGCCGCCAGCGCATTGTGGATGTTAAACCTCCCCAGCAATTGCAGCTGGATTTTCGCCTCGCCCCATGGCGTATGCACGAGGAAGCGGGTTCCATTCGTCTTCACGGTTGCACCGGTGGCGCGAATCATGGCTCCCTCAGCGAAACCATAAGTCACCACCTCTGCCTTAACTCTTTCGTCCTTGATCAACATGCGGCCCCACGGGTCGTCGATGTTAATGACGACGGGACGGTGCTCCGCCTCTCCCTGCGCAATGAAAAGCTTCGCTTTCACATTAAAGTAGGTATCCATATCCCGATGATAGTCGAGGTGGTCTTGCGTGAGGTTGGTGAAGACGCTAATGGCAAAGTCAATTCCGTGTATGCGGTGCAAAGAGATGGCATGGGAGGAGACTTCCATCACGGCGCTATCGCACCCCACCTCTTGCATTTTATGAAATAGGGCATGGATATCGGGGGCCTCGGGTGTGGTACGCGATGCAGGGAACGAGTGGTCGCCGATTTCATAGGCCACGGTGCCAAGCAACCCCGGTATGAACCCCCCATCGCGGAGCAGATCGCGAATCATGTAGGCCGTGGTGGTTTTCCCGTTGGTTCCGGTAACTCCTATGATTCTCATTTTGCGGGAGAGGTCGCCGTGGTATGCGTTGGCCATCTGCGCCAGCGCGCAACGGGCCTGCGCCACGTGGACGTGCGTTACCGATGCACCCAGATCAAGCTCGTTTTCAGAAACCACAACCCCCGCACCCCGGGAAAGCGCGTCAGCGATATATTCGCTGCCGTCCGTCTTGAGCCCCGGCACCGCGACAAAGAGCCAGCCGGGCTGAATCTGCCGGGAATCGTAGGCAAGGCCTTCAATCTCCACATCGGTCGATCCCGCAATTCCAAGCACCGGGATGGATTCCAATAGCTGCTTTAAGGTCATTGATCGGGCCTCGCAATATAAACGCGGTTAACGTCGGGTGCGATACGCAGATAGCGCACAGCGAATTCGGCAATCTCCTTGAAGGCCGGACCGCAGACGGTTCCGCCGTAGTATTTAATCTTCCGGCCCGAGTCGGTGTATTCGCCAGGATCATCCGCTACCACAATGATGCCAATTTCGGGGTTGTGCGCGGGAAGGAACCCGACAAATGAGGAGATGAAATTCTTGTTGTAGTAGCCGCCACCTTCGGATTTCGGTCGGATCTTCTGTGCGGTGCCGGTTTTGCCGCCGACGCTGTAGCCCTCGACGGCCGCCTTGATTCCCGTGCCCCCCTCTTCGGTAACGCGTGCAAGCAGCTTTCGCATGCGGCGCGCGGTGGCGGAGCTGATGGGCCGACCCAGCTCTTCGGGCTTGAATTCCTGCAGGACGGTGCCATCGGGGGCAACCACCTTCTTAACCAGAAAAGGCTTCATCTGTACGCCATTGCAAGCAATCGTGTTCATCATTGAAAGGGTCTGGAGAGCCGTCACGGCAATTTCGTGGCCCATGCCGATTCGCGTGATGCTGATCTTCGACCAAGTCTTTGGTGAGTAAAAGATTCCTGCCTCTTCGCCGGGAATGCCCACGCCAAGACGCTCTCCAAAATGATAGGCCTTCACGCTGTCGTAGAGGAGTTGATCGCCCATCTTCAGTGCAATTTTGGCCGTGCCGATGTTGCTTGAATACTTGATGACATCCGCCACGGAAACCACTCTCATTTCATGACTGTCGCGCAAGGCCTTTCCTCCATAGACCCAATAGCCATTTTCGCAGTCGATCATATCGGTTTCCCGAACTAGCCCTTTGTCGAGCGCGGCGGCAATCACACCAGCCTTCATGGTGGAACCGGGTTCATAGTTCAAACTGATCGTACGGTTTCGTCGCCACTCGGCCGGAGCCTTTGCGTAGCGGTTGAGGTCATACGTTGGGCTCGATGCCATCGCCAAAACCTCTCCGGTGCGTACATTCATAACGATGGCCCAAGCGGCCTTGGCGCTAAACTCCTCGCGCATTTTTTCGATCGTTTTCTCGACCACATACTGGAGTTGCTGATCGAGAGTGAGGGTCACGGTTGCCCCATCTTTCGGCTCAATATCAACTGTTCGAGTGTTATATAGCTCCTGACGGCGGCCATCCCTCTTGCTCACACGCTCGCCCGCTTCTCCGTGCAGGAAATCATCCATACGTAGCTCCACGCCAGCGCCACCATCGCCCTCGAGATTCGCAAAGCCCACCACG
>JAUXGY010000438.1 GCA_030621805.1 Kiritimatiellales bacterium
TGCGGCTCCGCCATCATCGACTTTATCGCTGAGGGCTTTCGCTGTGGATTGATTAATTCCATGGGTCGCTACGATATCGAGATGCTCAAACGGGAAGGTCGCTACGAACGCGTCGGAAAAATGCATGCCTGCATGCTGGTGGCTCCAGAGCTTTCCGCCACGGGGGAGTCGATCACCGTCACCGAAGGCGACGTGGCCGAAATCCTCAAGGCCAAAGCCGCCATCTATTCCGGCCTCAAAACCCTGCTTGCCGAACTTGGAAAAACCGTCCATGACATCGATCACCTCGTTCTCGCTGGTGGCTTTGCCAAACACATTAACCTCGAAAACGCCATTTGCATCGGCCTGCTTCCTGATATTGAAATCAAGAAGTATGAAGTCATCGGCAACGGGTCACTCGCCGGAGCCGCCCTCGCTCTGCTCGACCAGAGTGCGGAGGCGGCCTATCTCGAAATCATCGAAAAGCCGGAGATCGTTACCCTCAACAAAACCGAACACTTTACCAACTATTTCCAGGAAGCCCTCGCCATCCCCAACCTCGATGAAGGCGACTTTCCCAGCGTTGAAATGCTATGAATTTCAAGCTGATAAGCTGCGAAATTTTTTTCAGGGAGATGGAGTTCCTGCTGGGGCAGTCGCCCCATCAAATCGATGTAGAGTTTTTGCAGAAAGGATTGCACGATATTCCCTCTGATGAAATGCTCAAGCGTATTCAGGCGCAAGTGGATGCCGTGCAGGGCTACGATGCGATCCTGCTGGGCTACGGCCTTTGTAACAACGGGCTGGATGGACTCAAGGCTCGCGATACTCAACTCATTCTTCCGCGCGCGCATGATTGCATCACTCTGTTTCTTGGTAGCCGAAATCGCTATCAGGAATATTTTGATGCCAATCCCGGAACCTACTTTAAGACGACGGGATGGATCGAGCGCAACGAAATCGCCGACGAACTCAAGCAACTCTCCATCCCCAATCAGATGGGTATGGATATGACCTACGACCAGCTCGTGGAACAGTATGGCGAAGACAACGCCGACTATCTTTGGGAGGAGTTGTGCAATACCGAAAAAAACTATTCTCAGATTACCTTCATCGAAATGGGCGTCGAACCCGACGGCTCGTTTGAACAAACAGCCCGTGATGAAGCCGCGGCCAAGCAATGGACGTTTGAAAAAGTACCCGGTAACCTCACCCTGCTCCGGTGCCTGCTCCATGGCGAATGGGATGAAGACGATTTCCTGACGGTTCCTCCTTCGTACCGCATTACCGTAAAACATGACCCTTCCATTATTTCCTGTGAACCTTGTTGACCTCCCCACAAGAGAAAGACTCGGTGACGCCCATATGAGTTACGCTCCGTATTAGCGATAGGCCCGCGGCGATAGGCCCATCACCTTTTTGAAGAGACGGGAAAAATAATAGGGGTCGGCAAACCCAACGGATTCGCCGATTTCTCGGATTGGCCGATCTGTGATTTTCAGGAGCTCGCAGGCTTTCTGGATTTTAAGCCGGTTGAAATAGTCTGCGGGAGTGTGGTTGCGACTCTTTCGGAAAAGCATTCCATAGTGCCCAGGACTCATGCTGGCAATGTTTGCGAGGTCGCCCAATTTTAACGCCTTCGCCAAGTTTTTATGCATAAAATCGATGCTTCGCTGAATGCCCTCTTCGGCCGTCCGTCCTTTCGGCTCGGCCGTTCCCATCCTAAACTGGATCAGACACAATAGCTGGCTCAGCGCGCCGGATGCGGCGATCAGCTCCGAGCGGGCATGCACGTTGCCCATATATTGATAGAGTTGCTCGATGCAGGCCACCACCTCTTCGTACCGCTGCAGATGGATGACCGGCGAAGCCGTTCCGCGAATCCAGTTTGCGAATGCGGCACCTTGCCGCCCGCGGAAGTGAACCCAGTAGTTCGACCATGGCGAGTCGAGATCGGCACCGTAAACATGCGGTGTGCCCCGTGGAATTAGGAACGCGTCATTCTTGTTGATCGGCCACTCCTTGCCCCCCAACTCCAGCCAACCGTGGCCTTCGGTACAGAAAATCAGGATGTGGTCGAGGCTACCGAC
>JAUXGY010000468.1 GCA_030621805.1 Kiritimatiellales bacterium
GGTTGACCGCGGCCTCTCTGTCAGTATCAGCACCGATAATCGTCTGATCTCACATACTAACGTCACCAAGGAGCTGATGCTTTGCTCCGAATATCTCAACGTGACCGACAGCCAGTTCCGCGATCTTGTCCTGGCAGGATTCAAGCGCAGTTTCTTTCCCGGTTCTTACGCTGAAAAGCGTGCCTACGTCCGCCGAGCCATCGAACTTTACGACCACCTAGCCCAACAATTAGATTAAGGAATGAACAGGATGAAAATGAAATTAATTTTAGGAAATGGAAGACGTATTCTCTTATTGGTTTGGACCTGCTTCATTGTGTTCGTAGGGAGGCAATCCCTGTTTGGGGAGATCGTCATCAACGAGATTCATTACGATCCGGATGTGAAGACCGAGTTGGTCGAGTTTATCGAACTCTACAACACCGGTGCGAGTGCGGTGGATCTTTCGGGCTGGCGGCTGGCTGGCGGAGTGGACTATACCTTCCCGGGCGGGACAATCCTTTCCGAGGGCGGCTATCTGGTGGTGGCTCAGAATCCCACCGCGCTCCTGTCTAAGTTTGGTGCGACGGCCCTCGGCCCTTGGGTGGGCAGGCTGGACAATCAAGGGGAAACGATTTCGCTCAAGAATGTAGTCGGCGATACGGAAGACAAGGTGGACTACCAACTCGGTTTCCCATGGCCGACGGTGGGGGACGCGCCGGGCTATTCCATCGAACTGTTGAATCCTGCATTCGACAATGATCTCGGTGGGAACTGGCGGGTGTCGGTCAATGGAGCATCGTCCGGTTCCAGCTCGCAGGAGTTGCTGGCCAGCCAGTCCAACTGGAAATACCGCAAGGCCACTTCCGAGGCCTCTTCGCCGACCACGCTTTGGCGCGAGTTAGGATTTGACGATGCCGCATGGCTGTCGGATCAGGCTCCTGTCGGTTATGGAGAGTCCGGTCATGTACTGACCGAACTGGGTGATATGAACGGGAGCTACAGCGGGGTATTTTTTCGCAAAACCTTTGTGGTGAATGATCCGGCGGTGGTGACCCACCTGTTGCTTGAAGCCTCCTATGACGATGGCTTCAAGGTATGGATCAATGGGGTTAACATTTTAAATGCTAATATTTCCACAGAGGAGGTGGCGTATGACGGCACGGCAAACAGTGCTTTGGAGAATCTCGACTACATTCCGTTTGTTCTCAATAACCCAGGAAGCTATCTCGTTTCGGGAACCAATATCCTTGCCGTTCAGGCACATAATGAATCCCTCTCCGAGAGCAGCGATTTTTGGTTCGACGCTCGGCTGTCGGAGGAGATAGGCCCGGCGGATCGTGGTCCGACCCCGGGTCAGCGAAACGCGGCCTTTGCAACCACCGCGCCGCCGAAAATCCGGCAGGTGGAGCATTTGCCGAAGTCCCCGTTCAGTGCGGAGGATGTCATCATTACCGCCAAGGTCACGGATTCGGATGGGGTGAATGCTGTTTCACTCCTCTACCAAATCATAGAACCGGGCAGCTATGTTGAGCGGGCCGATCCGGCCTACGAAAGCAACTGGATCACGCTGGCCATGAACGATGACGGCATCAACGGCGATGCCATGGCGGGCGACAGCATTTACACGGCGGTCATCCCGGATTCCGTTCAGCAGCACCGCCGACTGGTGCGCTACCGCATCTCGGCAACCGATGGGCTGGACGAATCCCTCACCGTGCCCTACGCCGATGACCCGCAACCCAACTTTGCCTATTTTTGCTATGACGGCGTTCCGGCATGGCAAGCGGCAGTGGAGCCAG
>JAUXGY010000093.1 GCA_030621805.1 Kiritimatiellales bacterium
GCGTGTTGAAGAACAGACGGGTCATCACCAACACGATAAACATGCTCACAAGAATACCGGCGGCGAGAGTGACCGCAAACCCGCGGATCGGCCCAGAACCCTGCCAGAACAGAATGGCGGCGGTCAGGAGTGTCGTTACGTTGGCATCCAAAATGGTGCTGAATGCTTTGTTGTAGCCCGCGTTGATGGAGCCCGAAACCGACTTGCCCACCTTCCACTCTTCGCGCATGCGTTCGAAGGTCAGGACGTTCGCATCGACCGCCATACCGACGGTAAGCACAATACCGGCAATACCATAAAGTGTAAGCGTCGGCAGATCCACGCTCCCTCCTTCAAGCGATCCGGAGAGCACACCCAGAAAACCGGCGGCACACACCATGCCGGCGGGCAGGAGGATCAAAACGAACAGGAGCGAGAGGTTGGCAATGAGCCCCGGCAGCATGTAATAGATGGCCATGAAAAGCAGGACGGCAACACCACCGTATAGGATGGCCTTCTTTCCGCTGTTGATGGACTCCGCTCCTAGCGTCGGAGCCACGGTGCGCTCCTCAACAATCTTCACGCGGCCCGGCAGGGAACCCGCGCGCAGGGCATTCACCAAGCGGCGCGCTTCCGGCAGGGAGAAGCTTCCGGAAATCGAAGCGTTTCCTCCATAGATGGGTTCGTTCAAATGCGGTGCGGAATACAACTTGTCATCGAGGATAATGGCCAGATAACGCCCCTCCTGAGTTTCAGTTCTTGCGTGTAGCTCCGTCACTCGACCAAATTCCTTGGCTCCCTTTTTGTCGAATTCAAGCGAGATCTTAATCTCGGACGTCATAGGATCACTCGTCACGGAAGCATATTCGACCGTATCGCCCTTCATCGTGATTCGTTGTTCGATAAAATAGGGACGGTAGATCGAGGAACCATCCTCATGACGATCCTCTTGGAGCATGTAGTCCGCACGTTTTTTCCCAAAGTTCTTCAAGGTAGTGTAGAAGGCTCTATCCAAATCCTTATCGGAGACCTCGAGATCCCGAATAAAAAATATTCCGGCGCGATCCCGTCCGCCCGTTTTGAACCCGCGGGGAACCAAGGCCTGGCCCTCCAACTCGGCAACCCATTCATCGTTATCCTTGTGTACGAGTTTAAAGTTAAGCACGGCAACCCGCATGATTTGATCTTTGGCATCGGCCCGCGTCTTGGCATCGGCGCCAGGAATACGAACCACAATACGGTTGTCGCCTTCCTGATAGATTTCCGGCTCGGCGGTTCCAAGCACATCGATCCGGCTGCGGATGACTTCGACGGCACTCTCCTGGGCCTCCTTCACCTTTCTTTTTAGATCCGATTCATTGACCTCCTCGATCGATAAAATCTTATCGTCCGCCTCGACCATTTTTTTGGCCACGTCCGCCTCATCCACTTCGAGCACGAAGCTGGTTCCGCCCTTGAGGTCCAGACCAAATTTGATCTTGCCTTGCCGGATGACCACACCCTCTTCGTTGAGCTTATCGAAGGGCGGAGTAATGAGGGTAATTGACCAGAGCACGAGGATGCCCAAGAGCAGCCATTTCCAGAGTTTATTTTTATCCATTGTCTAAACCTTTCCTACTTTGCCGGTTCAATTTCGATGGGCACTTCGCCCTGTTCCAAGACTTGGGAGATCGCCGCTTTAACCACTTCGATTTTGGTGTTCTCCGCAATGCGTACGACCAAGGCCTGATCCTTGACTTCGATGAGCTGGCCCAAGATTCCGCTGGTGAGCAGCACGCGATCACCCTTCTTCACGTTGGCAATCATCGCCTTGCGCTCTTTATCGCGGCGGCGTTGAGGACGGATCATCATGAAATACATGACGCCGAAGAGCAGGGCCATCATGATCGGGAATTGTAGCGACGATCCGCCTCCTCCAGTCGGAGCAGCGGCCGGTGCGGCCTGGGCAATTGTAAGTGGTAATAGGTTCATCTAGTTATTCTCCTTAACGTTTAACGTATGTTCTTCCAAAACGACACGATAGCCAGCGTGGAACGCTGTCCGGAACGCACCGAACGTCCCCTGCTCTATCGCCTTTCTCATATCCTTCATAAAATTCAGATAGCAATGCAGATTGTGCATCGTTATCAACCGCAGTCCCAAAATCTCGCCCACATTGAGCAAGTGCCGCACATAGGCGCGCGTAAAGTTTCTGCACGCGTAGCAGGTGCACCCCTCCTCCAGCGGTCGTGTGTCCTCTTTATAGAGAGCCGCCTTCACCGGGTAGCGCCCGCGCCGCGTCGAAACCGTTCCGTTGCGCGCCTGCCGCGTTGGCATCACGCAGTCGAATAGATCAACCCCGCGCGCCACCGACTCCACCATCTGAGCCATTTCTCCGACCCCCATCAAGTAGCGCGGCTTCTCCACCGGAAGATGGTCGACCGTATCGTCCACCCCCCGCAGGATCAGTTCGTCGGGTTCCCCAACGCTCACACCACCAATTGCATAGCCTTCGAAATCCATCTCGACCAATGCTTTTGCGCATTCTTCGCGCAAATCAACATGAACCCCACCCTGCACGATTCCGAAAACCAATTGGTCTTCCGCTCGGGGCGTTTCCCTACAAATAGCCGCCCAATCTAGGGTTCTACGTACCGCTTGGCAAGCGTATTCCTTCTCGCACGGATAAGGCGGGCATTCATCAAAAACCATGGCAATATCCGAGCCGAGCTTGCGCTGGATTTCCATCGATTCGCGCGGGCCGATAAAATGGGTTGCACCATCCGAATGCGACCGGAACGAAACGCCCTCTTCGGTAATCTTATTCATGCTGCCGAGGCTGAAAACCTGATAGCCCCCACTATCCGTCAGAATCGCGCGATCCCACCCCATGAATTGATGCAGCCCGCCCATGCGTTCGATCAAATCCGGGCCCGGGCGGTCGTTGAGGTGATAGGTGTTGCCCAGCAGGATTTCCGTGCCTAGCTCATGCATCTCGAGCGGCGACATCGCCTTGACGGTTGCCTGCGTACCCACCGGCATAAAGACCGGCGTCTCTACCGTCCCATGCGCCGTATGCAACCGCCCCCGCCGTGCCTTGCACGAAGGGTCGGTTCCGAGCCGTTCAAATGTTCCTGGTTTAGGCATTACGTTTTAAGTCGTTTTTCCTCAAGTCTACAGCCTCAGGCCTAAAGCCTCTATTTTACGTCTTCATAGAACTTTGCAAAACTCGTCTGCATATAAGGAACGACCCAAAGGAACCCGATGCCGAACGTGAAGAAGATGGCCAACAACGACCATCCGAAGAAGCGCCAGTGCAGGCAGAAAAACTTCCACTTATAGCCCTTCATCATTTGCTTGCTTCGGGTAATCGCCTCTAGCGGGCCGCAATCCTCGTCATCGGCGATGATGAAAAAGGCCATGGCATAGCGAAACGCCGCAATGATTCCGGGAATGATGAGCAGTAGCATCCAAAGATAGATGAAAAGCATGTAGAAAAAATAGACCCCGAACGATTTCCAGAAACGTGAAAATCCCGTAAATAGACTTTCCAGTCGAGCCGCACCCTCTTGGGCAATCACAAGGTAGTAGCTGTAAAACCCCACCATAAAGGCCCCGGAAAGCAACAGCTGAACAAACTGAGAGACATAAGACACCGACGCCGTTGCCACCGTCGCATCGGCACCGCTTGCCGCACTGGCCACCGCAACAAAGAAGATCGCCGAGTAGGTGAACAAACTCATGCTCATCACGAGAATCGTGTAGAGGATATAACCTAGAACCCCCATTCCCCAGTTTCCCGAAAGCGACCGGCGCGCATCCGCCATTAGCTCCTTATTCGACGAACCGCCTACAGAATCGCCGATCCCCGGTGTCTGCAGCGAAATGCCTTCATCCAACAAATCATTCAGTCCCGCCATAGTTCGTCCCCTATATTGATTTCAAAACGCGCATCTTGCCCAAATCCCACTTTCAAACCAAGCCGGAAGCGGGGAAGAGATTCGACACAATAAGCCGAAGAACTTGAATATCCACTCAACGTCCGGAAACTTTCGCCATGCCGCTGGGTCGGTCCGGCTTGAGGAGAACGGGGTTGTTAGGGCGCCCTCTGGCGTGCTTGGTGGACTCGTCCGACCCCGAAATAATCCCATCTCGGGGCGGGCAAACAACCCTTTTTGTTCATATTTGAATATTTTAAAACTCCTTCGCTCCCCTAAATTGACCCGTTACTCCCTTTTAGTGAATATACCCCAATCGATATGACACAAAGAGCGTATTGATTACTCCCTCGGCGGGATACCGCTTAAAGAGCGCACAGGGTATGAATCAGACTAAAACAAACAGGATATCCGATACTGAAATGACTACTAGAAAAAGTCGAAAAATAGTAAAGGGAATGCCTGCCGCGGTGGTGATAAGCATCCTGATCCATATCGGGCTCTTCGCATTGGCAGGGGCGTTAGTCATTTTTACAATTGTTAAGCCGAAGGAGATTGAGTTCGAACCTCCGCCTCCTGTTAAGGTTCCAAAAATGCCGCTTAAAAAGCTGCAAGTGAAGATGAAAAAACCCACCAAGCCCAAGTCTACGGCAAAGATTACCGCCGTGGTTAACCGACCCGATTTGCACGACATCCAATTCCCGGATCTGGCATCGAGCGGGATTGGGGCGGGTCTCAGTAGCGGTGGCGAGATGGTTCAATTTGCAGAGATGCCTAGTTTTGATGACGATGATGGTCTACTGGGAAAAGAAAAATCGGTTGGGAACGACCTAGAGGGAACCTACTACGACATTAAACGCACGCGGAGCGGAACGTATAACGGCGAGGGGAATGCAACATGGATCAGCGTCGTTGATAAGTTTATACAAAAGGGATGGGATACGTCTGTACTATCGCGCTTTTATCGCGCGGAGGATAAACGCTACACCACCTGCATCATGGTTCCAAGTATGAGTTCCTCCATCGCCCCGTCGGCATTTGGACAGGATCCGGGATCCGGACTTTTTTGGATAGTTCATTACAAGGGCAAGATTGTATATCCGGAAGATATTACATTTCGCTTCTGGTGCGCGGCGGATGCGTTTATGGCCGTCCGGGTAAACGGCGAGATGGTACTGTTCGACGGTTGGCAGCATGACAGGGAAAGCTTTAGTGTCAAATGGCGGAACAATGATTCGCAGAGCAACATATACCGTCTTGGGCATAATACCTTCATGGAAGTTGGTGACTGGGTTACGCTCAAGGCCGGCGAACCCCAGAATTTCGAGGTACTTATGGGAGACCAAGGCGGATTGTGTGCCTTGATGCTGGTTGTTGAGGTCAAGGGAGTTAAGTATCCGCAAAACAAGCAGGGGGGGCCGATTCTTCCGGTGTTTAAGACAGCGAAGCTTTCACACGATTTGATCGATCGTATCTATTTTGATCTAGCCCCGAACGAATGCTGTTTGACCAATGGTCCGGTGTTCAGTGATTTTGAATAATTGAAGGAAATTGCCATGGAGAGTTTAATAAGAGTTAGTATTGTATCGGTTCTTTTATTTGTGACATGTGCTTCCGGTGTTGAAGAAATACGGTCTTGGACGTTGCTGGACGGCTCGACTTTCGAGGCTAGCTTCAAGGCGCTCATGGGCAAGACTGCTGTGATGGAAAATAGCGAAGGAAAGCAGGTAAAAATTCATGTGGATCAATTTTCCGAAAAATCCCGCGAACACATTGAACTAAAGAATCCCCCCCGATTTAAAATCGACTTCAGGAAAAAATCGAAGCCTCGGCAGGTTTCAAACCGTTTCGGCGCCAGATCGCTGGCCAACATGCCTGTGGTGAATTATTTTACGTTTGGCATCCGGTGCGCACAGCGCAGTGCGGGGGTATACAACCACGAAGTGAATATCGAGTTTTTTGCCATCGGGGCGCAGCGTCGCCACAACAACAAGTATATTCTTCTGGATCACCAAACCGGCTCTTTTGTTCCCTCGAACGAGAACAAACGCTCCTATGAGTTTTGGAGCACTAGGAGAGTCGAGCTAGAGGAATATTCCGTGGCTCGTGGCCCGACCCGCGGGAAAAAGTATGATACCTATCTGATCATTATCACCGATAAAAACGGAACGATAATCGAAGCGAAATCCGAGAAAAAATGGCCCTTGGAGAATCTTGAAAATCTCAGAAAGCTCTCGGTTGGAAACTTTATGGACACGACGTGTGCGCGTGTATATCCGGGTCGTCCAAAGCCCCTGCTGTACTAGTACTCTCTGTTTCAGCTAACGATTCAGATCCTTCGCAGGAATGGTTTTTTACGACAGATATACAGAGAGCTCGGCATTCGCCAGAACCAGATCTACACGTGGAAAATTTAGAACCCGAGACCACTTCCCCTATTTGCTATTGTTCGTACCTCCGAGCAGCAAATCTACTCCGAACATGGAGGCTACCGCTGCTGTGAGCCAGAATGAAAGCACAGTCACAACCACGCATGCACCAAGCGATGCCCAGAAGTTCAGTCCTTTGGAAAGAAACCAAGGCATAAGAAGGAACATTGGAAGAGTCGGGATGACATACCAAAAAGTATAGTAAGCATGACGAGCAACCTTTTCGGTACCTTGCCGCTCGATATGCAACCAGATCATCACCATGATCGTGACAAATGGCAAAGCTGCAATTAGCGCACCCAACCTGTCTGTTCGCTTGGCCACTTCTGACACCACTACGATGACCAATGCAGTCACTGCGTATTTGGTAATGTATAATAACATTTTATTCCTTATTAGACGGAAGCC
>JAUXGY010000044.1 GCA_030621805.1 Kiritimatiellales bacterium
AGAGGGGATGAAGAGCAGGCAACCTAGCGCGTACAAAACCAACCCCGTCAGGATACCGGCCTTGTAGCTGAAGCGCTTGATAAACAGGGCGGCAGGGATGGCCATGACGCAATATCCGCCATAAAAAGCAAACTGCACCAACGAACTCTCGAAGTTGGTGATCAACAGGATGTTCTTGAATGCCGCTACCATGGGGTTGGTGATATCGTTGGCAAATCCCCATAGCGAAAACAAAAAGGTAACCATCACAAACGACACTAAAAAGCTGGCCGGAATTACCGGTATTTTCTTCGCTGAATCACTCATCCTTTTCTCCTTTTTGATTCCAATTACAAGTGCTCGCTGAGCACCCACCGACACAGATAACTTGCTATGCTGAATTTCAAGTACGATAAGTTAATGTATACGACTGTGTTTGGCTCTGCAAGTTTTTCACAGGTTGCCCTGAGATTTATGCACGGGAGCGATGATCTCGCTCGCAAAGTTTCCCGAGGGTCACCGCCCCCGGCTACAACATACGGCTACAACGCACAAAAAAAGCGCCCCGCAATCGGGACGCTTTTTTTGGTTTTCAATCCGAGGATTGAATTAGCCTAGACGCGCTTCGAGCGCATCCATCTGCTCGCTCATCTTGGCCGGCAGCTTGTCGCCGAACTTCGCCAGATATTCCCGGGCATCGACCAAGGTGGCCTTGAAGAGATCGGTGTCAACCTTCATCAGTTCCGCCCAGTCTTCGGCCGGAATATCCAGGCCGTCGAGGGTTAGGTCGTCGCCCTGCGGCATCAGGCCGATCGGGGTCTCAACAGCACCTACCTTGCCTTCGACGCGGTCGCACATCCATTTGAGGACGCGGGAGTTTTCGCCAAAACCAGGCCAGAGCCACTTGCCTTCTTCCGTTTTGCGGAACCAGTTGACGTAGAAGCAACGCGGGGCTTTGTCGCCCAGCTTTTCACCCATGTCGAACCAATGCTGCATGTAGTCGCCGGCGTGGTAGCCGATGAACGGCGTCATGGCGAAGGGATCGAAGCGCAGGCTCACGTTACCGAGGTCGAGCGCCGCAGCGGTCGGCTCGGAAGAAGCGGTTGCCCCCATGTATACGCCCTGCTCGAAGTCGAATGCTTCGTGGACCAGCGGCATCGTGTCGGAACGCTTTCCGCCGAACACGAAAATATCGATCGGAACACCGGCCGGATCTTCCCAGTCGGGACAAAGCACCGGACAGAGAGAAGCGCGCGCGGTGAAGCGGCTGTTCGGGTGGGCACCTTTGATCGTCTTGCCTTCTTCATCCTTCATGCCCGGCTTCCACGGACGGTTCAACCAGTCGGTTCCGCCTTCGCATTCCACGCCCATGTCTTCCCACCACACATCGCCATCGTCGGTCACGACTACGTTGGTAAAGATGGCATCCTTGCGGCAACTGGCCAGCGCCATTGGGTTGGAATATTCTGCCGTTCCCGGGGCTACGCCGAAGAAACCGGCTTCCGGGTTGATGGCGTAGAGGCGTCCGTCGTCGCCGGGTTTCATCCAAGCAATATCGTCGCCGACGGTTTCAGCTTTCCAGCCCGGTACGGTGGATTGAAGCATCGCCAGGTTGGTTTTTCCGCATGCCGACGGGAAGGCCGCCGCAATGTGGAACTGCTTTCCTTCCGGACTGGTGAAGCGCAGGATGAGCATGTGTTCGGCCATCCAGCCTTCGCGGCCAGCCATGGCAGAAGCGATACGTAACGCTAGGCACTTCTTGCCGAGCAGGGCGTTTCCTCCGTAGCCGGAACCGTAGGACCAGATCAAGTTTTCTTCCGGGAAGTGGGCAATGTATTTTCTTTCGATCGGGGCGCAGGGCCAACGACTGTCTTCCTGACCGGGCTCGAGCGGGGAACCGACCGAGTGCAAGCAGGGAATAAATTCGTCGGTCTGTTCGATCAGCTCCAGAACCTTCGGGCTGACGCGCGTCATGATGTGCATGTTGACCACCACGTAGGGGGAGTCGGTGATTTCAATGGCGTTCTTGGCGATCGAGGAACCGATCGGTCCCATGGAGAAAGGAATCACGTACAGGGTGCGACCCTTCATGCAGCCGGTGTACAGCTTGCGCATGGTGTCCTTGAGTTCGTTCGGATCAATCCAGTTGTTGGTCGGCCCGGCATCCTCTTCCTTTACGGAAGCTATATAGGTACGGCCTTCGACACGCGCCACATCGGACGGGGCAGAGTTGAAGGCAAAGCTATTCGGACGCTTTTCCTCGTTCAGCTTGACCGCCATTCCGGTTCCGACCATTTCGACCATCAGGCGGTCGTATTCCTCTTTGGAACCATCGCACCAGACAACCTGATCCGGCGTACACATTGTTTCAATTTCAGCCACCCAGTCGAGTAGCTTCTTGTTATTTGTGGGAGCACTCATGATGCTTAAACCTCCATTTAGTTTATAAACCCGTTTCTGTTAAAATGTCGCGGAAGAATATGTAAACGGGGATGGATGTCAAACCTTGCCGCCTAAAAAATAGGTTAGAAAATTATAAGGAAATACATAACCATTGCGCACCCTCTAATAGGGATTTAGGTTTGTATGCCTATCCCTTCACGAAATAATAATATCCCACTTGCCATACGCCATCGGATTCGTTTGTTTGATGGGCATGCGACACCATAAAGCAAAAGAATGGGAACAAAAACTCAAACGCGTGTTCGACGAGATCGACGTAGCTCTGGAGCAGAAATATGGAGACCGCTTCAAGCGGCACCCTGCCCGCGCCGCGCATGGCAGCACCTCCAGTCGGGAGATGGATGGGCTCTTCAATGTTGGAGCCTCATACTCCGCAGGTTTCGGTTCCCGCTTCGGCCCCGGTTACGTCGTCGACATCCGCCTCTCCACCCTCCAGCGCATCCCAAAGGAACTCAAACTGGAATTGCGCGAAAGGGTGCAGGCCATGCTAACGGAAAAACTCCCGTCGGCCTTTCCCGGCAAGCTGTTGCATATTGACAAAGAACGCCGACACCTGCGCATCCATGGCGACCTTAGCCTCGATTAAAGAAAACGTTCTTCATTCCACGCCTTCAAATTCATCCCTGACCATCCACACTATTCAGCGATTTAGAGTTGATTCCGGGCGTTCAGTGGTTTGTTAATATCTTCATGCCAAAAATACGATTAGACCAACTACTCGCCCAGCGCGGGTTAGTCGATAGCCGCGAACAGGCGCAACGACTGATCCGCGCCGGAATGGTGCGCGTCAACGAACAACCCGCCAACAAACCGGGCCATCAATACCCAGACGATGCTGAACTCTTTGTGAAAGAGACTCAAAAATATGTTAGCCGCGGCGGACTCAAAATTGAAGGCGCGCATAAGGAATTTGAATTCCATCTCGACGGAACCGTCTGCCTCGACATTGGCTCCTCCACCGGGGGGTTCACCGACTTCATGCTTCAGCACGGCGCGGTCAAAGTCTACGCCGTCGATTGCGGCACCAACCAGCTGCACTACAAATTGCGCTCCGACCCGCGCGTAGTCGTAATGGAAAACACCAATGCCCGATACATCACCGAAGAAGACATTCCCGAGAAGGCTGATTTTTGCAGCATCGACACCTCCTTCATTTCACTCAAGCTGATCCTCCCGCCGCTCAAGCATTTAATGAAACCCGGCGGCCGCATCGTCTCGCTCATCAAGCCACAATTTGAAGCGGGCAAGGGGCAGGTTGGAAAAGGCGGAGTGGTGCGCGACCCCGCGATCCGCGAGGAAGTAATCGATAAGATTAAAACGTTCGGCACCCAAGAGCTCGGCTTTAAGTGGCTGGAGCTCTGCACCTCCCCCATCACCGGCCCCGCCGGAAACATTGAATATCTAGCCTACTGGGAGGTCTAGCCCCAGCATTTCCTGCGCGTGCTGGAGGGCGACTTCCGAACCACCTCCCAGCATGCGGGCGAGTTCGGCGGGTCGAGAATCGGCATCAAGCAGTTGGACTTCGGTGTAAGTTCGGCCATCCTGCACACTTTTGGAAACGGCAAGGTGGGTGGTTCCGCATGCGGCAACTTGGGGCAGATGGGTAATACAAATGAGCTGATGGCATTCGGCTACCTGCGCGAGCTTACGACCGACCGCTCCGCCAATCTCACCGCCGACGTTAGCGTCGATTTCATCGAACACAAGAACAGGAATTTGGTCGTGCCGCGCAAGTACGGCCTTGGTGGCGAGCATAACGCGGGAGATCTCGCCACTCGATGCAATCATACGCAATGGCCGCATATCCTCCCCCGCGTTGGGAGCAAAGCCAAAGTCGATTTCATCCATCCCAGAGGGGCCGGGTTCGCATGTGGAGAGCTGCACATCAAAGAAACCATGTTCAAAGCCGATATCAACAAGCTCCTTGGTGATGCACCCGGAGAGATTGTCGGCCACATTTTCGCGCTGGGAGCGCAACTTGAGACCTGCGCGTTCAACCGCTTGAAAAACGACCTCGCGTTCGGCCTGCAACACCCCCCGTTTTTTATCACGCCCTCGCAAATCGGAAAGCTGTTGTTTCCACGTGGCACAATTCTGAATCACCTCTTCAACAGTTGCCCCATATTTACGCTTAAGGTTATGATAGGTCGTGAGGCGGTCATCGAGCCACTGCATGCGTTCGGGGCTGGCATCGATCCCGGCGGCGGAGGTTTCAATGGAACGTACGACCTCCTGCACAGACGTGACGGCCGTTTCGATTTCAGCATGCCATTCATCGGCTTCGGGCATGAGCTTGATCAGTTGGTTCAGGCACTGCTGTGCGGCAACGAGGCCGTCGAATGCGCACCCCTCGCCTTCGGTGAGCGCTTGGACCGCTCCGTTGGCCAGCTCGATCACCTGCTGTGAATTAGCAATAATGCCGTGCTCTTCCTCGACCTCAGCATCTTCCTCGGCGGAAAGTTTGGCGGTTTCGATTTCGTTAACGCGATAGTCCAGAAACTCAATCTGCCGCTCTAAATCATCCTCATTGTCGGAGTTGAGATCCTGAATTTGTTTCTGGATTTCCCGGAGCTTTCGGTATTCGAAAAGGTAGGCGTCCTTGGTTTTGGCAACCTGCCCAAAGGCATCCAGGATGCTAAGTTGCACCGCGGGATCGAGTAGCGACTGGTGATCGTACGGGCCATGCATATCGACGAGCACATTGCCCAGCCGCTTGAGCACGCTAAGCGTTACGGGTTCGTCGTTGATCATGGTTTTATTGGACGTCTCGGTAATGACGCGGCGAATGATCAGCAGGCCGCCATCGCACGACTCCAGGCCAATCTCCGTCAGGATGGCATCGATATGAGAGGAGTCGTCCAGTCCGAACTCGGCATATACGGAGCAGGAGGTTTCGCCGGTGCGGATCATCGACTTATCGGCCCGCTCGCCGAGCAGCAAGCGCAGTGCACCGATCAGGAGCGACTTGCCTGCACCTGTTTCACCGGTAATTACATTCAACCCGCCGTTGAAGCCGACCTGAACATCGTCCACGAGTGCAAGGTTCTTAATTTTCAGATTCCTGAGCATAACGGTGCACAGTATTCAATGAAGGCGGGTAGTCGGCAAGTCTGGATTATGCAGACGGGGCAGATTATTCTGGATTCGGGATATCCAGCTTGGCTCTCCGAAGTTCCTCACGGCGCTTTTCCTCGAACTCATTTAGGAAAATCACGAGAACACGAATAAAGAGGAGAACAAAGATGGGACCGCCGATAAAATAAAAGGCATCCGGCAAATCGAAGGAAGCCCGCGATGCGGCGGGACGGACGTTGGGGCGAGCCTGCTTTTTCAACTCTTCTACAGAAGGCAAATAGTCCACGGCTGAAAGGCCGTAAACCATGGTTACATTTGGCTCAGTCGAAAGCTCGCTCTCCAGAGATTCAATGCGCATATCCATCCCCTGTGCCAGAACGGATAGTGTGCTACACAGAACCACCAGTCCAATGGTAAATCTATACCCCAAGTTTGCCATTATACCGTAAAACCTAATTATATTATTGGAAATCCAGAACAAACGTTCCGGTTATTTGATAAGGAAACTACCACAAATGATTGATTGTAGAATTAAAAATTCCATTATTTATTGAAGGGGTCTATTGCAAAGCCTTGAAAAGCCGCAGTTTCCATCTGAACCCGTATTAATTATTGCCTACCCATACCTGATCCTGCATAAATAGCGCCCTATTATAAAACGAAGGTTAGACGACTATGAAACCAATTTATGCTGGCACCTACCAAGGCCGTGGACGCAAAAGATGGAAGATGATTTTCACCCTAATCATCCTCTTGCAGCTACTGGGTGTGGGCGTGTACCTCTATTCTAAATCCGAAAAATCCGATCCCAAGCCCACTCCTGAAGCATCAACCATGGAATTTGTTCCTGAAGGGCTTTCTCCCAAGTCCGTGACTCCAGCACCCCCATCCCACTCCCCGGAAGCAAAGGGACTCGTTGCCGATGCCCAAGCGGCGATCGATGCGGGACAACTAGCCTCCGCTCAGTCCTCATTGAGCAAGGCTGTCTCACAAAGCTCCGACCCGGAAGCGGTCACGTTGCTCGGCGATGTCAACATGCAGTTGCTAAAGTCGGCGTTGATGATGCCCGGCAAGGAATACTACGTCATTCAATCCGGCGACTATCTCCAGAAGATTTCCAAGAAATACAACACGACCGTGGCTCTACTCAAAACCATGAACGGCATGGAATCCGATGTCATTCGGCTTGGCGACCGCCTGCTTGTTTTCAACAGCACGTTTACGATCCGCGTATCCAAAAGCCGGAACGAACTCGATCTCATCAGCAACGGAAGAATTTTTAAACGCTACAGCGTCGGGACTGGAAAATTTGGAAAGACCCCCGCGGTTAAATTTACGATCGTCGACAAAATTATCGAGCCCCCATGGACGCGCCCCGCCGACAACAAACAAATTGAATATGGCGACCCCGAAAACGTACTTGGCTCTCGCTGGATGGCGATCAAGTCGGCCGACCATCCCGAGCTGACCGGTTTCGGCATCCACGGAACGTGGGAGCGCAATAGCATTGGCCAGCAGTCGAGTGCAGGTTGCATCCGCATGTTGAACGAGGATGTTGAGGAACTTTTTGATCTGGTTCCGCGAAAAACATCGGTTATGATCGTCGAATAAATTTTGGATAAGGAGCATTCATGAGCGCACCCCCCCCCCTTCCCTTTGAAGCACCCGTTAGCGAACTCGAAACCAAACTCAAAGAGCTGGAAGCCTTCAGCCAGGAACAGGACATTGATGTTTCGCATGAAATCCAAAATATGAAGCGGAAAATCGCGGATACCCGTAACGAGATCTATACCAACCTCAGTGCATGGCAAAAAGTTCAGGTGGCCCGCCATCCCAACCGCCCCTACACCATGGACTATATCCATGCAATGACCACCGACTTTGTTGAGATCCACGGCGACCGTATCCATCGTGATGATCGTGCCATTGTAGGTGGCTTTGCCAAGATCGATGGGCGCAAGGTCATGATCATGGGATCGCAAAAGGGCCGCGACACCAAAAGTAATGTTGAATGCAACTTTGGCTGTGCCCACCCGGAAGGCTATCGCAAGGCTCTGCGCCTCATGAAGCTTGCCGACAAATTCGGCGTTCCTGTCATCACCCTTATCGATACCAAAGGAGCCTATGCCGGGCTTGAATCCGAAGAACGCCACATTGCCGAAGCCATTGCCGTTAACCTGCGCGAAATCTTCAACATCAAGGTTCCGATCATCTGTGCCATTATCGGCGAAGGGGGTAGCGGCGGAGCGCTTGGAATCGGAATCGGAAACCGCATCCTGATCATGGAACACGCCTACTACTCCGTCATCTCCCCCGAAGGCTGCGCGGCCATTCTTTGGAAAGACCGTGCCTTCTCCGATCAGGCCGCCGAAGCGCTAAAAATTACGGGCAAGGATCTGCTTGAACTCAAACTCGCCGATGAAATTATCCCCGAGCCTCAGGGCGGAGCGCACACCGACCACGAAGCCGCCGCCGAAAACTTAAAAACCGCGCTCCTAAAAAACATCGAGGGACTCTCCGCAAAATCCGAAGAGGAAATTCGAAACGAGCGCTATGACAAATTCCGTGCCATGGGTGAGTTTGAAGGCTCGGTGGAGTAAGGATAAGGTTCGTAGTTCCGCCTTTACTTATTACGCGTGATCTCCACAGCGGAAGATTTTGCAAAGCGCAGCGCACCGGGCTTATCGATGGTGACCACCACCTGTTGCACCTTCTCATCGCCTAACGCAATGTCGGCAATACTTTCCGCCAGAGATTCGATCAGTTGGAAGCTACTTTTTTCCACCAGCGCAAGAATTGACTTTTTAATAGCCTTATAGTCAACGGTATCGGCGAGATCATCCGAACGTCCCGCCTTTCGCAAGTCGGCATGCATCTCCACATTAATGACAATATCCTGTTTCTCGCGCCGCTCTTCGGGATAGATCCCGATAATGCATCGCAAGGCCAGCTCGCGGATAAAAATTTTGTCCATAAAAACTCCTTATCGTAGACGCGGCATCCTGCCGCGTTCGGGAAGAACACAAAACGCTTCTTCCCATTGCAAAGCTAGCGTCAATACACAAGCCCGCCCCAACGGAGCTGGAAGCTCCGTCTACATTCAAACCCCGTTTCCCAAAAGATGCTGCCCTCCGTCGACAAAGAGGGTCTGCCCGGTGATGGAATCCGACTGCAATAAAAACACAATGGTCTCCGCAATATTTCCAAGGGTTGGAAGCGGATCGAGCGGAAGGATTCCGGCCAGCTCGCGGGCGCTTTCGGCGGAACTTCTAGGAGGCGGAAGAACCGGCCCGGGCGCGACGGCATTGACGCGGATGCCCGGCGCATACTCCAGTGCGGCCAGCTTCGTCAATTCCTCCAGTCCTTTCTTGGTGATGGAATACGGGACGCACGAGGTATCGTTGCAAGCGATGCGGCGGTCGAGCAGATTGATGATCGCACCTTTTCCCGTCTGCGCGGCGAAGGCACGCGTCAACTCCATCGGCGCAAAGAGGTTGATTTGAAATTCGCGCTGCACCCTCTCGGGCGACGAATCCGCCAGCGAGTCTTTGGTGAAGATAGAGGCATTATTGACCAGGATATCCAGCGGCCCCGCCCGTTCAACCAGTCTCGCGCAATCTTTCAAACGGTTAAGATCGGCCTGCACAGTAAATGGCGACAGAGCCTCAGCCTCTATTTTTGAATTACGGTAGTGCACCACTACCTCCGCGCCTGCCCGTTGCAACGCCTCCGTGATCGCCTTACCAATCCGGAGCGCCCCCCCCGTTACTAATGCTCTTTTTCCATCTAAAACCATGAGGTCGTTCATACGC
>JAUXGY010000215.1 GCA_030621805.1 Kiritimatiellales bacterium
TCGGCGATGGATGGCTATGCCTGCCGTGCCGAGGATATTTTTCAACCGTTGGCGATTCTCGAAACGATTCCTGCCGGAACGTTACCAACCCAAACCATCGGGGCAGGGCAGTGCTCGAAAATTATGACGGGCGCAAAGGTTCCCGAGGGCGCGGACTGCGTCTTTATGGTGGAACAGGCCGAGGAACTTGTCGAGGGTCGCGTGAGCTTTA
Source organism: Kiritimatiellales bacterium (assembly GCA_030621805.1). Taxonomy (GTDB): domain Bacteria; phylum Verrucomicrobiota; class Kiritimatiellia; order Kiritimatiellales; family Pontiellaceae; genus Pontiella. The sequence goes on from JAUXGY010000215.1 coordinate 212, forward strand.
CCGGAAAAAAAGTGCCCGGCAATATTTGTTGGCAGGGCGAGGATTTAAAAACCGGTGACGTGGTGCTGGAAGTGGGCACCAAAATCGAACCCGCGCACATTGCGGTACTCGCGGGAGTCGGTTGCGTGGTGCCGGTGGTGGTCAAGCTTCCAACGGTTGGGATTCTGGTGACGGGCAGTGAACTGGTCGATCCCTCTCGGAAGCCGTCGGCGGCGCAGATCCGCGAGACCAACGGATATCAGTTGCGTGCGCAACTCGACGTCATCGGGATTGGTTGCAGCTATTATGGCGTGATTGAGGACGATGAATCGAAAATTGAAACAGTGCTGTTGCAGGCGATGGATGAAAACGATGTCGTGCTTATTTGCGGCGGAAGCTCGGTGGGCGACTTTGATTTTGTTCCGGTGCTGCTGGAAAAGCATTGCGAACGAATGCTGATCGAAAAGATTGATATCAAACCGGGTAAGCCGCTGATGTTCGCGACCCATTCCAGCGGGGTCTGTTTAGGCATGCCGGGCAACCCGGTGTCGACCTATGTGCTTATGGAGTTGCTGGTAAAACCCTACCTGCTTAAGTCGATGGGCTACACGACCGAGTCGCGCATCGTGCCGCTGAAACTCAATAAGGATTTAAAAATCCGCTGTGCACGGCGACAAACCTTTGTTCCGGTGCGACTGGTCGATGGCGGCGTTGAACGTGTGGCCTTTCATGGCTCGGCGCATATCCACGCGATGTGCAACGCGGATGGATTGATCGATTTGCCCAAGGGCGAAAATTTTTATGAAGCAGGGAGTCTAGTCCATGTTCGACTCCTTTAATCGGCGCATTAACTATCTGCGTATTTCGGTTACCGATCGCTGCAACCTGCGGTGTACCTACTGCATGCCCGCCGAGGGGATCCAGCTCATCCCGCGCGAACGTATTCTGACCTCCGAAGAGATTCTTGAAATCACACGAGTCGCCGTGGACCTAGGCGTAACCAAGGTGCGCATTACCGGCGGCGAGCCGCTGGTGCGCCGTCGCATGGTCGAGCTGGTGGAAGCTATGGCGAATATGGATGGCATCGAGGATTTTGGCATGACGACCAATGCCATTGCTTTACCGGAGTTTGCCAAGCCCTTGCGTGATGCCGGACTGCATCGGCTTAATATCAGCCTCGATACGGTCGATCCCGACCGCTACCGCGAGCTGACCCGTTGTGGTGATCTGGTCGATGCCATTGCAGGAATCGATGCCGCCATCGCGGCGGGGTTCGATCTGATTAAACTTAACTGTGTTATTCAGGAATCATCGGACGAACCCGATGCTCTCGGCGTTGCGGCCTTCGGGAAGGAGCGCGGTTTGCAGGTGCGTTTTATTCGTAAGATGAATCTGGCCACCGGCGAATTTTGGCAGGTGGACGGCGGCGATGGCGGCAAGTGCTCAACCTGTAGCCGGTTGCGGCTTTCCAGCGATGGAAAACTCTACCCATGCCTGTTTAGCGATCTGTGCTACGATGTTCGTGAGCTGGGTATCGAACCCGCTATTCACGCCGCGTTGGAAGGAAAGCCGCTGAGTGGTCATAAAGCCACGCGTGAGTTTAATACTTTGGGAGGATAACCATGAAAAAACTTTCACATATTGGCAACGACAACCGACCGAGCATGGTCGACGTCAGCAACAAGCCCCCACAAAAACGCACGGCCACGGCGCGGGGTTTTATCAAGCTACAGCCCGAGACGCTGGCGCTGATCTCCGACAACAAAATCAAGAAGGGCAATGTTCTGCTCACCGCCGAACTGGCAGGTGTGCAGTCGGCCAAGCAAACCAGCAATCTCATTCCACTCTGCCACCCACTGTTGCTCTCAAAAATAGATGTCAAAGCCACCGCCGAGGAAGAGGGCGTTGCCGTGGAATCCATCGTAATCTGTACCGGCCAGACGGGGGTCGAGATGGAGGCCCTGATGGCGGTCAGCACCGCGCTGTTGACGGTCTATGACATGTGCAAGGCCGTCGATAAAAATATGCTCATCGGCGGCATCGTCCTCGTCGATAAAGTTAAGAAAGACATCTAAAGCTGCCCTCGCCGACAGAGGAGTTCGACAAGATAATTAAAAATTCTGCTGTTTCGAGAAATCATTTTGTCCTAAATCATTTTGTAAAAACCCATATTGAAGAGGTTCTGATGAATCAGGTTTTAACCGTTAAATCACTGAATATTTCCGAGAACAAGGGCACAAAGAAAAAGCCGGTCCCTGAGATTGAGCTTGATGAACGCGGGCTCGTGGGCGACTCGCACGCTGGGAGCTGGCATCGGCAGGTTAGTTTGCTGGGGTTGGAGAGCTATGTGCGGTTCATCGATCAAGTGGGGCGTATGCTCGATCCGGGCGACTTTGCGGAAAATATCACCACCGAGGGCGTCGAACTGAAGGATGCAAAAATCCTTGATCGCTTTGTCTCCGACTCCATTGAAATGGAAGTCACGCAGATTGGAAAGAAGTGTCACTTTGGTTGCGAAATCATCAAGGAGGCGGGGGCATGCATTATGCCGAAAGAGGGGATCTTCTGCCGCGTCATCAAGGGCGGTATTCTCAAGCCGGGGCACCAATTCGACTATATTCCGCGTTCGGTCAAGATCCGGGTGATCACCCTGAGCGATCGTGCCTCGGCAGGAGAATATGAAGACCTCAGCGGTCCTGAAATTGAAAAACTGCTAACCGAAGGATTTGCAGCCACCCATTGGCGCATAGCGGTCGGACGGGTTCTGATTCCCGATGATGCCGACCTATTGAAAAAACAGATCGAGCAAGCAAGGGAAGAAGGGATCGACGTTATTTTCACCACCGGAGGAACCGGCATTGGCCCGCGCGACATTACGCCGGACGTCGTTGCTCCGCTATTAGATCGCGAACTTCCTGGCGTGATGGAGTTCATCCGCATGAAGCACGGGGAGCGCCTGCCCAGTGCGTTGCTCAGTCGTTCCGTTGCGGGCACCATCGGAAACATGCTGATCTACACCCTGCCCGGCAGTGTCAAGGCCGTCCGCGAATACACCGAGGAAATCCTTCGCACCCTCCCGCACAGCCTGCTCATGCTCCACGGCATCAACGCGCATTAATGGTAGAGGAGTACCCTATATTTTGCATAAATTAGGGCTCTCCCTCATGCCCAGAAACTGCATAGGCTTCTTTCTGCCCCAAACCTAAGTTTATCCCACTCAATGAATGGATATTCCCGTTCCATGTTATTCACTTGTGTTCAGGCATGGAGCGCGATTTCCACGCGCATCCCGACCGCCTGGGCATATTTGTTGAGCGTGGCAAGCTTCATGTTTTCGGGATGGTTTTCCAGCCGTGAAACATAGGAGCGATTTACTTGCATCCGTTCGGCCACTTGATCCTGTGTCAGCCCAGCCTCTTTTCGGGCGGCATAAAGTTTTGCGCGAATACGCAGCTCCTCGACACCCTGCTTAACGCGAGCTTCCATTCTCGGATCTTCGGCATAGAGTTCATCGCGCAATTCATTCCACGGCTTCCCCAGTCGTTTTTTTGTGCTCATTGTTTTTTCCTCCTGAAATAATCCTTCTTCCGCGCCTCGGCGGTCTTGATCTCCTGCCGGGGCGTTTTCTGGGTCTTCTTCTGGAACCCGCTTGCAACCACCACAACCGTTTTTCCGTCGAAGAAACAAAGCAATCGGTAGATGTTCCGATCATGCTTTATCCTGATTTCCCAAAGGTGATCCGTATTGACCATTTTGCAGAACAGGTGCGCGGTTTGGGTGTCCATCTCGATATGCTCGAAGGCTGCCGCAACACAATCCCGCGCTCCCCGGTTCAGTTTCCTCACAAACTTTTCAACAAGCGACGCGCCGCCTTCCGTCTCGTATAAAATGATTTTCCGTTTCATATCCAACGCCTCCGAACGTAACGCCAAAGTAACGGCGAGTCAACCCATGGGAATCAACCCTCATCACCGGCAGACCCATCGGAAAGGATTTTTCCGGTACGCTTCGAGACCAACACGATCCGGCTGCTCCGAAGCATCATGCCATCCAACCCATCCTTCCACGGTGCGAGAATGCACCAGTAAGGCTCCCCGATGGTTGACCCAATATATGGATCGCAGTTGTCGGGA
>JAUXGY010000467.1 GCA_030621805.1 Kiritimatiellales bacterium
TTCTTTTTCGGATCACGCAGGGCGGAGAGACCCCAGAAGGTGAAGAACATGTCCACTTCCATATCGTAGGCGGAAGCGCCCAGGGCAATAATGAAGGCGGCCATGGTCTTGTCATAGTCACCATCCATCACGCCGAGGCAGAGGCTGTCGTTGGGGGCGTTTTCTTCGAGTTCCTCGACGCGGGACATCAAGTGTTTAATTTGTTCTTCTGTGCTTAGTGTTTCTTCGCTCATGGGGTTCTCCAGTCGGTTGGGGTTAATGGGATAGGGCGGTTTCTTTATCGTAACTGCGGGCCATGCGGCCGCGCGATTCCATCTCTTCGAGTAGGACTTCGCGCATGATGTGGCAGCCGGAAATTAGCTTCGGGTTTTTGAGGTGGTAGTAGACGGTCTGGGCTTCCTTGCGGTTCACCACCACGCCTTTGTCCTTCATCGTACGCAGGTGCTGGCTTACGGTACTGATGGAGGTGCCGAGTGCTTCGGCCAGCTCGCCGACGCTGCATTCGCCATCGCCCAGAATTTCGATAATGGCAATCCGCTTGGGATTGGCCATCAGCTGGCAGAGTTCCGCCTGCAGTTCATAAAGCTCGAAGTTGCGTGGTTTCATGGTTGCTAAAGTACAGGCGCAGACGGGTTCGTAAAGAAGAAAAATAGAATATTATAATATCCTAAAGTAAGTGACCAAAAGGGTCATCATTTGCTCCTCTGTGACTCAGTAAACAACAACCCTGTAAATAGGGGGTTATCATAGGTGTTTCATTGTTAGATCTTATCTAAAAAGGATATACACGATCAAAAGGGTCGTTATTGATTTCGTCACATGGTAAACATCGAAATATTCTAAAAATCTAATATGACAAGTCAAAGATGAGGTTTACATGAAGCGCATATTGATACTCGGAGCGGGCTCGGCTGGAACGATGATGGCCAACCATTTGGTGAAAAAGATGGATCTTGGCCAGTGGAAAATCACCGTGGTGGATGAGCACAAGACGCACTACTATCAACCTGGCTTTCTTTTTATCCCGTTCGGCACGTACTCCAAAGAAGATGTCTGCAAGCCACAGGCCGACTTTGTTCCAAAGAAGACCGAGTATATTCAGGAGGGGATCGACCTCATCAAGCCGGAAGAGAAGACCGTTCTGCTTAAAGAGGGTCAGCGGTTGGACTATGAGATCCTGATCATCGCAACCGGCTCGAAAATCGTTCCCGACGAGATTGAAGGGTTGACCGGCGAGGGCTGGATGAAAGATGCCTTCGACTTCTACACGATCGAAGGTGCGGTTGCCTTGGCTGAACGGCTGAAAACCTTTGAAGGCGGTAAGCTGGTGGTGCATCTGTGCGAAATGCCGATCAAGTGCCCCGTTGCGCCGCTTGAGTTTACATTGCTGGCCGATGCCTATCTGCGCAAGCGTGGCATCCGAGATAAAACGGAACTGATCTACATCTCCCCACTCTCCGAAGCCTTCACCAAGCACAACTGCGCGGTGGTGCTTGGCGGCATGCTGACCGATAAGAATATTCACTTTGAGCCTGACTATGCCGTAGCCCGCGTTGACGGTGCCGCAAAGAAAATTTATTCCTTCGACGAGCGTGAAATCGAATACGACCTGCTGGTCAGCATCCCGACCAATATGGGCGACTCGGTGATCGAACGGTCCGGACTGGGCGATGACCTAAACTTTGTCCCGACGCATAAGCACACACTGCAGTCGAAGGCGCATGAAAATATATTTGTCATCGGCGATGCCACCGACCTGCCTAGCTCCAAGGCCGGTTCGGT
>JAUXGY010000323.1 GCA_030621805.1 Kiritimatiellales bacterium
GCGGAGTCCGGATGTGCCGGTATGGGAACCGGGCGTAACGACCGCTTCGGACGTGACGGCTGTGCTCGGGCCTCCGTCGCAGCTGATTGCGTTGCATGACGAGACGGTATTTTATTACATGCGCGAGGGCAAGGACGGGAAATCGCTCTTGCTCATTGTCTGGAATACCGGTTCGCAGACGACCGAATATGACCGCGCCATGTTCTTTTTCGACAAGAAGGGTATCCTTAGGAAATATTCCTACAGCCCCGAGGCACTTCCCTATGAGTCTGCAAAAGAAAAGTAAGAGTTGGTGGTTGGCATGGAGGGGCGGAGGCTCCTCCGTCCGGGCGCACAGCGTGCGCCCCTCCAAAAGAGCGGTCTGCTGTTTGCTGACGGCTTTGTTGCTGACCAGTAGCGGGTGCATGCTCAACCGGAAAAAGCTGAATCAAAATTTGGCCTTTCCGGAACAGGACTATCAGAATGGGGTAACGCACAGCGATGAGGTACTCGACGAGCTGGGGCCGCCGCTCAAGATGACCTCCCTACCGCATGGCTATGCCTTTATGTATGAATCGCTGGATGTTGTGGAATTGCAGTTGGGTTTTTCGCTGCCGATTCCAGTGATCAACTGGTTTAAGTTTGTGTTTGCTCAGGCGGACTATGATCATCAGGTATTGATCTATCAGTTTGATGATGCACATCACTTGGTGGCTTCCGGCGGAGAGGACACTCATTTTGATTTGGGAAACTCCACAGCCATTCAGCCGATCATTACCGTCGAGGCCATGTTTGATACCTCCGATGTTGAAAATGAAATTGTATCGTTTGTGGAATGGCCTGCATTTTGCCTGATGCCGCTTCCGCTAACGCTTAACCGCGCGCAAAGCATGGATACCGGAACGGCAGGGTTCGAACAGCGCGGAACCGCATCGGAAGTTGGACAGCGTTCTTCGGAGATGCATAAATAAATGGGAAATGGCTTCAGGGTTCGTGTTGCCTTGGAGGATAAGAGAGGTAAAATAAAACGCATGAAATTAATAAAATTTCCCTTCACCTATTTTCTGTTCGGCAGGCTAGGCCCTGCACTTTTTTCAGCCGTATTCCTTATATTCGTAGGTTGCGCACACATTCCTGAATATCCGTATAAACCGGTGAGCCATAGCCATGCTCCAGCTACGGAAGGACTGTTGGTGGAGGCCAGCCAGTCGGTGATGAAAAAGGCCGATGAAGGCGAATCGGCTTTTATGTTGATCCGCAACAACGAGGATGCGCTGCGCTGGCGCTTGGCGCTGATTGATTCGGCGCAACAGAGCATCGATCTTCAAACCTTTATCTGGTCGAACGATGAGAGCGGGCGGTTGATGCTGAGCCGGATCATGGCGGCGGCGGAGCGGGGCGTGCAGGTGCGGCTGCTGATTGACGACATGCCGAAAGATTGGTCGGACGAAGGCACCGCACTGGTGGCGCGGATCCCAAATATCCAGTTGCGGCGGTTCAATCCGGGGCGGGTGCGCAAAGGGGCGATTTCGCGCATGTTCCAGATGAGCATCCATTTCAAGAAACTCAACCGTCGAATGCATAACAAACAGATGGTGGTGGATGGGCGGTGGGGAATGATCGGTGGGCGAAATCTGGGCAATCCTTATTTTGGCCTAGCCAAAAAATACAACAACCGTGATCTGGATCTATTGATTGCCGGAGCCATTCTTCCGAAAATGGCGGCGGATTTCGATGAATACTGGAATGCCGACGCCGCCTATCCCGGCGAGGCGATGTCGGACAAGTTATCGGAGAAGGAAATCAAAAAACTGAGCGGTCGGTTCGATGCTGCCGTGCTGGAAGATCGGAAGCTCTTTGCGCAGACCCGCATTCCGCCGGAACCCATCGATTGGAGCGACGAATTTTCCGCATTGCCCGGTCAGATGGTAATGGGCGTTGCGCAGTTGCTGCAGGACTCACCGGAGGTGAAAGGGGATCGCGGGGTTCGGTTGGTCGATCAGATTGATCAGGTCGTGATCGAAGCGAAGTATCAGACCTGTGTCATTACCCCCTACATGATTCCATCTAAAGAACTGTTGTCGGATCTGACCCGGAATATTCAGGAAGATGGCCGTCGCGTGCGCTTTCTGGTTCCAGCGATGGAATCGAATAACCACACCATGGCGCACAGCCACTATAAAAAATACCGCAAGCGCATCCTCAAGGCTGGCGCAGAGCTCTATGAATTCCGAGCCCAGCCCACGGCGGAACTGCGTGCTGTTAGCGATACCGCACCGATCGAAGCCGACTTTATTTCGCTACATACCAAGGCCTTTGCGCTGGACGACCACTGGGTGCTGATTGGTTCGCTGAATGTGGATCCGCGCTCCATCCAAATCAATACCGAACACATGCTGCTGATCGACTCGCCGGAACTGGCGGCTCAGTTGATTGGCGATTTTGAACGGATGACCGCTCCGGAAAATGCGTGGGCCGTCACGCTTAACGACAAGGGTAAGCTGCGCTGGACTTCGGGCGATGACGTTCGCAAGCACCAGCCCGCCCGCGGATTTGGTCAGCGCTGCTCTGACTTCTTTTGGCGGTTGATGCCGATCGAAGGTCAGCTTTAATAATAACATTTTAATAATTTAAATGAGTTATGAACGGAACTGGACATTATTCAGAATAGCACTAATGTGGTCATATTAATTCAAGGGGTGTTCCCAATTAAATAGGGGAATAAAATTTGAAGAGGTAGTGGAACCAGGCAAAGGAGGAACAGGGATGAGCAGGAAACTAGGAGCGGAGTTTATCGGTACATTCTGGCTGGTGCTGGGCGGATGCGGGAGTGCGGTGCTGGCGGCCAGCTCTCCAGACGTTGGAATTGGTCTATTGGGCGTTCCGCTCGCCCTTGGTTTAACGGTACTGACGATGGCGTTCGCCATTGGCCATATCTCGGGATGCCACCTGAATCCGGCCGTAAGTTTTGGCCTATGGGCGGGCGGTCGTTTCGGCACCAAGGAGTTGGCTCCTTATATT
>JAUXGY010000437.1 GCA_030621805.1 Kiritimatiellales bacterium
CTTTGTCTTCCCCGGCAATGTCGGGCGCAGTTCCGTGGGTGGCTTCGAAGACCGCTTTGCCGTCGCGGTAGTTAATGTTTGCGCCGGGGGAGATGCCGGTGCCACCGACGCAAGCGGCGAGTGCATCGGAGACATAGTCGCCGTTGAGGTTGAGCGTGGCGATCACATCGTAATCCTGAGGCTTAAGCAGAATGTTTTGCAGGAAGGCGTCGCAGATGCAGTCCTTGAGAATGATGGTTTCGCCGGAGTGCGGGTTGATCAGTTTGTAGACCTTTTCAGTCCCGTGGTAGACGGCTCCGAATTCCTCCTCGGCGAGGTCGATCCCCCACTGGCGGAAGGCACCTTCGGTAAATTTCATGATATTGCCTTTATGCACGATCGTTACCGACTTGCGGTTGTTGTGGATGGCATATTCGATGGCCGCGCGGATAAGGCGCTGCGAACCGCTCTTGGAAACCGGTTTCACGCCGATTCCGGAATCTTCCGGGAAGCGGATGTTGGTCACACCCATTTCGGTCTGCAGGAAGTCGATGATTTTGACGGCTTCGGGGGATTCGGCGGCCCATTCGATACCGGCGTAGATATCTTCCGAGTTTTCGCGGAACACGACCATGTCGACTCGGTCGGGGTGGTGGACGGGGGAGGGGACGCCGTGGAACCATTTGACCGGGCGCTGGCAAACGTAGAGGTCCAGTTCCTGTCGCAGGGTCACGTTCAGGCTGCGGCGTCCGCCGCCGATGGGGGTGGTGAGCGGGCCCTTAATGGCGATCCGGTATTCCTCGATGGCCTGCATCGTTTCGTCGGGGAGCCAGGTGTCTTCGCCATAGACCGCATTGGCCTTTTCGCCAGCGTAGATTTCCATCCATTGGATTTTCCGTTCGCCCCCATAGGATTTTTCGACGGCTGCATCGATGATTTTCATCATCGCTGTCGTAATTTCGGGGCCAACGCCGTCTCCTTCGATGAAAGGAATGATTGGATGGTGTGGAACATCGAGGTGGCCGTATTCCAACATCGTTATTTTTCCGCCTTCGGCGGGGATTCTAATCGTAGGGTCGCTCATTTAAACTCCTCGAATTTGGGCTCCTAAACAGTGGCAACATAATTAATACGATAGTTTTATCAATGTAAACACTGCGGCGCGGTTAATTGCAAAATTCGCCCAAAATTCGCGCGTGATAATGAAAGGTTTGGTACTGGACAAGGAAATGATGACTGAAGTATTTTCTACGGTTTAGTCGAAAGGAAAGTTAGGTATGAAGTTTGATCGAAAAATGGGTTTGTTTAATTTGTTTGTGGTTGTTTTTCTGGTGGGGAACGTGGCCTCGGCGGCCGATCATCGGGTGATTGAGTCCGAGGTGTTGTCGGTGGAATTGGCGGCGGATTTTCCGCGTGTGATTAGCTACCAATGGAAAGCCAGCCAGGCGATTTTCTACGGGCAGGAGGAACTCCTGACGGAGGTGTCCATTAACGGAACGAACTACGTCCCGCTTGTTGAGTGCTCGGTGGAAGGCCGCACGGCAACCTATACGCTTACCCTGCCCGAATTGAATGTAGCGATGACCCTGCGTTTTCGGGTAGAGGGCAACGTGCTGGCCTTTGATGTGACCGAAATTAAGGAAACGGGCGACTTCCGGGTGCTGGACTTTGCCATCCCGAACCATGCGCTGATTTCGGTCCGCGATACGCAGGCAGGCGCGGCCTTGGCTTCGAACCTGGTTCCGAAGGGCGATCAGGAGATGGGGCTATTGGCCAGTAAGGGGATTGATGAAATTCCGCTGAACCGCACGTATGTGATTCTGAATACGGAGAAGCTGTCCGCCACGATCTACAACAACGTGCTGCTAGACACGACTCGCCTCTATAGTCAGACCGTTCAGGCAGAGGGCTTTAAGAAGTGCAGCGTGTGGAATCCCGCTTGGACATACCGTCCGGTGTGGGAAGGCAAGCCGGTTGAAATTTTCCAGCTGCCCATGTGCAAAGTGGTCATTAATCCGGACGTTAATGAAGACGGAAAAGTGGACTGGCAGGATGGCGCATTGGGCTATCGCCAGGTGATGGACAAGCCCTATGGG
>JAUXGY010000250.1 GCA_030621805.1 Kiritimatiellales bacterium
TGAGGCGTGAGGCGTGAGGCGTGAAAAATTTGAAGACCAACTCGGCTCTGTCAATCATGACTCATACACAATTAATCTGAATAGTATTCTAACCACGGAATACACAGAACACACGGAACGGATTCTCGGAATTTTTCTTCCGTGTGTTCTGTGTATTCCGTGGTTCATACAATTCGAATCGAGTCGATTCCGTATCAATCGTCACTCATCACGACCACTTCTCAACCGTCACGTTTCACGCATAAAAACAAGGGTTTACAACCGCAGGTAACCCATATGAGGTTGATCGATGTTGGAGTTTCTCAATAGCTCGATTTGACACAGTAGAATCCCGTGTCTTCAGGAGTTGAAATCACCAAGTTGGTTTCCTCCACGCCGCTAATGTTGAGCAGGTCGCTCCATGTCGACTCCACCAGATTAGTCGAGGCCTGCAGGATGTTGGTGATCTCCGGATCAACCGGAAGCTTTGAGGCTTCGATCTCCACCGCATCCACTCCCGCCTCAATCGAAAGAATAACATTGCTTGAGGACGAGGAGGAGCTGTAGATGAACTGAGCGCTGGCCGTGGTGCTGGTGTCGGCGGTCACACGTACCCACTGGGCGCGGAATCCTTCGGGGAAAATATGGTCGAAGGTTTCGCCGGATTGCACCGTGAAGGTTCCGTAGGTGGACCAGGTGTTGTCTGCCAGGAAATCAACCTCGACGGTGAACTCGACCGACGATCCGCTGGTATGAGAGAGCGACAGCTCCTTTTTATCGTAACCATATATGAGGTATGGATCCGAAGGGGTGCCCGCAGTGACGGCGGTATCGAGCCATGGGCCACCGTATCCACGGGGTTCGCCCATTTCCCAAAGGTCGTCAACCTCGCCAAACCAGATGGCGGCTCCTTCGGCATTGCGAACCAGACGGTCACTTTCGGGCGCATCATCGCGCACACCGGTCATGGCGAGCATTCCACGCCATGAGGCGTAGTCGGAAATCCGTTTGCCGTGGGTGGTTATCGGACGCATCCGATAGCGTCCACCCGAGTTCTCGCGTGGGATTTCATAGAATGTACCTTGGCAATTCAGCAGGCTACGTTCGGTAACCACTTCGCGGAAACCGCGTGCCCAACCGGAAGGAAACGCTGCATCGTAGATGGGATCCAAACGCGGAAGCCGGAGTTTTCTTCCATTGACGTTGTCATCATCGATCCAAACGGAAGCGGCATCACCAGAAAAATCCTTGGAGGTTTCGGCATCGTTGCGCAGGTCGGATTCTGCGGCGGTATCGGTAAAGTTGTCGAGCCGCATTGGACCGCCAATCACGTGGTAGCCTGTATCGCTGAATGAACCGCCACCATCCGCACTGGCCGAGGCCATTTCCATCCGCAATTGGGAATCGCTCATAATGCGTAGCAGACCGTCAGAATAGCTTGTGTTATCTCCGATATTGGCGAGCGAGGAAAATTCGCTCGTGCCCAGCCCGGCGGGGGTGATGTGCGGATAGGGATTGCTGAGCGTTAGATAGGCGGTCAAGCTCGTGGCATTGGAGGTCGGCTTGAGCCGAAGCCACTGGACTCCAATATTGTTCAATAGCTCTGCGTGGTAGCTCCCCGCCGCCACCGTTACGGGGCGGTTGGGTGTCCATGTTCCGTCGCCATTGCTGGTCTGTACTTCGATCTCGACCGGCTGTGCCGTGGTGTGCTTTAGATGCAGGGTGATGCGGGAGAATCCGTTGACGAGGAATGGTTCGCTGAGGGTGTTGGCATCGACCGCCTCATACTTCCACAGTGCGCCATGCCCATGCGGAGAACCCCAGCCATAGAGGTCATCAAGTTCGCCGAACCATAGGTTCGACTGGGGCCGAAGCAGTAGCGGGTTGTTGAAATCGGAAGCATCGTCCTTGCCCATCACCAGCTGGCCGTTAAACGTGCAGTAGTCGGTCGGCATCTTGTAGTAGGAACAGATCGGGGACAGATCCGCAAAGTTGGCCGCGGAGAAGGTTTTCGGGAAATCATAGAAGATCCCGTGCATGTGCATCAGGTAGACCGAATCCGGGTCGGAGGGGTCGATCTGCCGGATGCGCGGCCATTCGGTGTGCCAGCCGTGGGTGCCGTCGTGCGAATAGGACCCTTTGGGTAGACGCCATGTGTTCCAATTTCCATTTTCCATCACCCGAAGCACCACAGATTTGTCATCGAAGCCCGTGGCCCAGACGGGATCGGTCGCTGGGTTGGCCGGTCCATGAATACCTCCAGGGCCGGTGACCTCGCAGTGCTGCACCTTGTAGTGTTGTGTCCATCCGGCAATGTAGTCGGGTTGTGCTGTGTAAGGCTGGTAACTGGTTTCCAGAACTACTCCCTTATAGGTGTCGTCGTTGGGGTCGTTGGTTGCTAAATAGGATCCGCCATTATCGGCCACCGTGGTTCCATCCCAAGTGGCAAGAGCTCCGGCAGGGCCGGTGGGATCAGTCTGCAGATTTGGGCGTCCATTATTGGCAGCGATGAGCTTTCCTTGTCCTGAATAGAGCCCCTTTCCATGATATCCGAAGAGAAAGCGGTCTCCTTTGTGCTGACGATCCGGATATCGGGTGATAACGCTTAGGTCGTTCACGTTCACATCGTAGACCGCGTTCTCCATCGTCATGATATAGAGGCGGTTGTCCGGATCGGTCAGATGCCTTGCCGTTCCCGTATGACGTCCAGGCGCTTGGGAGAAGGGCAGCACCCGAACCGTACGGTTGGTGTCGATGAAATACGGCCCAATATTAAGTTGCTGGGATGCCGTGTGGATGAAGCGGTTGGCGCAGGTTCCGCCGACGCTTTCGGGGCGGATAATCTGTTTGAGATCGGGCGTAATTTCATAGAGCTTGTCGGATGATCCGGTAGGGGCGTGCCCTTTGTAGGTGATGGCCCATAGACGATCGGCCCATGGAACCACCGCTCCGGTACCGACTTCGCCGCCACTATCGTTGACCATCACAAGGTGGGGGTAGATCCCGGAAATATTCACGATCTTGTCGGGTTCCGGGATATCGATTTCATAATCGGCGGAGGGGACTGGATCCAAGCCGGGACCCAGCGTCACGTCATCGACCAGATAGGAGTGGGATGCCGTTGCCGTCCGGTCAAAACGCACCGATTCGATTCCGAATGTCGTGGCGGTGGCCGAATCGTAGAAGTTGTTCAGGCCGCGGATAGCGTGTATTAGGGTCGTACTGCCTGGGTTGCTCCATGCCACATCATATTCGGCATTTGCCGATCCAAAATTGCGACCGGTAATCTGTAAATGTATGGTGGAGCTGGTCGGCACTGAAAATGGCGATCCACTGGAGATGCTAACGAGTTCAACAGCTCCGTCCTCCGTAACAAGCTGCAGGAAACCTCCCGAGACCGTGCGCACTTCGATGGCGGGGCCGCCGGCGGTTTCGAGCTGGACTCGCCAACCCGTGTCGGTGCTGGTGCCGGCCACCTGAAAGAGGGTATGAAACGTGAAGTTGGTCGTCAGGGGTGTAGCTATGGACTGATTGAGCACTGCGAAGGAATTGAAAGCCAATCGTGCGGCCGATGCACTGCCATTGAATCCAGTAACCTCGAGAGTGTTAACACTATTCCATCCCGTATCAAAAGGATTAGCCTCAAAATCGGAGTTAGTGATTAGATTGCTCTGGCCTCCGTCGATCATAGGGATATAGATTTGCAGGATAGCGCTATCGGTGCCAAAATTTCCATCGTCCACCACCACCGTAAATTCGTTCGGTCCAGTGGTGTCCGGTGTTCCGGTCAGGGTGCCGTCTGCAGCAATGGACAACCAGCCGCTGGTGTTCGAGTAGCTCAACGTGTCGCCG
>JAUXGY010000121.1 GCA_030621805.1 Kiritimatiellales bacterium
GCTTGAGCAAGCGAGCTTGTTCGTGGGCAAACAGTCCGTGCAGCTGAGCGGTGAGTACAACATGAAAACCCAGAAAGTAGAGGGGACGCTGTTTAACTCGATAACCTCGAACCGCCTTATGTTGTTGCTCCCGGAAAGTGCCCATGAGCTGCTGACGAAGGCTAATCTCCGGATCGACCACCTTCCGCATCTGAATATTAATTTTGGGCCCGCCGTTGCAAAGGAATTGCTTAACCAGCTCTCTGGAACATTCTCCATTCGGAGTGTGGGCTATCAAGGGTTGGAAATTGAAACCTTAGTCGGCGAGGTTGAACGAAGAAACAACCGGATCGAATTCACCAACCTTCAGGGGTTGGCTCGCGGGCAGGAAGAGCGGGCGAGCGAAGCAGGTAGCACGATGCATGGCGGAACCGCTGAAGGGATTGTCTTTTGGGATGGTAACACGCGTGAGTTTGGAGTGGATATCAATGCCCAACTCGACCCTAACCTTCTGGTGCAGGCCCTCTCGCCGGTGGAAATCGCCACGAATATAATTCAATACTTCAGCTTTAAGGACCAGCCGCCACTCGGCCATGTGACTTTGGGTGCAAACGTGGATGACTGGAGTACGTTCTATATAGATATCCAGGCCGTAGCGAACGATGTTGCGTTTCGCGAGGTTCAATTTTCATCCATCAATGTCACTCAAACCTACCGAAACGGAAAACTGGGTCTTGATCCTGTTGCCGTAGTTCAAGGGGCTGAATTTGCCAAGGGCTCGGTTGAGGTGGATTTCCGAAGCGATACGGTCTCCTTCGATGTTGAAAGTAGCCTGCAACTCGTTGCGATTGAAAATATGATTCATCCTGGGCTAAACTTATTTGGGGACAAGATAAAAACACAGGGTGAGACCCGCCTTTCCGCCCGAGGGATCGTGGACTGGGGCTCAATGATGCGCACTGACTTCTCCGCAAAAGTTTCCACCGATGCACTCGAAATCCCAGTGGGTATCGCGGATGACTTTCAAGCGGAGGTCGTCGGAAAAGGACCCCTGTTATCCGTACGGGAAGCTCAGTTCATGTTCTACGGAGGGCCGGGTAGCGGGAGTTTCCAAATTGAACTGGATCCCACAAAAACAACAATGCTCTACGCGTTTGATGCGGCCTGCGAAAAAGTAACTTTTAAAAAGTTCGTAGATTTTTATCGTACGGTAGAGACTCAGGTTTCTGGAGCGCTTTCCGGAAAGATCCACATTGAAGCGGATATGACCACTAACTTCTTTTCCACGGCAACCGGAATCGCATCGATTCGGGTCAGCGACGGACAGCTGGCCGATCTGCCCTTCTTCTCGGGCTTCACAAAACTGATGCGAAAGATGATTCCAAGCTTCAAGGCATTTTCGATAACCAGTCTGAACGGGGACTTTACCATTTCCAAAGGAGAGATCTCTTCTGAGAAAGTCGATTTAGCCGGGGATATCATCAGTGCCAGCGGAAGGGGAAGCTATCATCCCGATTCTGGATTTGATGCAAAAATCCAGGCGCATATTCTGCGAGGCACCGGACTCTCCAAGGTGCTTCGCATGGTTACCGATCCCCTGATGAAACTTTTCGAGATGAAAGTGACCGGGCCGTTTTCGGATCCATCATGGCGGTTGGAGAACCTACCCTAGACGGACGGAGTATGCGTAGAAACAGGTTGCGCTGACCCGCGACAAAACCTATACATTCCGCACATTCAACAAAGGAACCATTTTTCAGATGAACGCATTACATCCCAGTTTCTGGGCCGCCCTCTTCGGTTGGCTCATCGCCCAAGGCATAAAGATGGTCTGTAGTTTGATTCAGACCCGTCGGCTGGACTTTAGCTATATGGTCAGCACTGGCGGCATGCCCAGTGCGCACTCCGCCATGATCTGTTCCTTGGCCACCTCGTTGGGGCTTTGCCAAGGATTCGACTCGGCTATTTTTTCGCTAGGGTTCGCCTTTGCCATGGTGGTCATGTTCGATGCCCAGAGCGTCCGTGCCGCCGCAGGGGAGCAGGCTACGCTCCTCAACCAGATCGTCGATGAACTGCTGCACGAGCACCACCTGTCGGAAAAAAAGCTTAAGGAACTCCTCGGCCACACGCGCATGGAAGTCTTCATGGGCATGCTCACCGGCATCGCCACCGCCTACGCCACCTTCCGTTTTATCCATCCATAGCCGATGCCGATGCTGCCGGATGGCGGGGAAAGGAGTGGAGCCAATGATCTGATTCGAACAGACGACCTGCTCATTACGAGTGAGCTGCTCTACCAGCTGAGCTACATTGGCCACATAAGTGATCGATGTGTTTACGAAAATACGTTCCGGGGGTCAACTTGCTTTTGTGGGTATTTGCGCACGGAGAACTTCGGGGTGTTTAAGCATCGGAGGTTTCGGGCTGTTTAGAGGAGGCGAGCTCGCCGTCGATTTCATCCACACTTCCTAGTTTAACCGTGCCGAGGCTCTCACCGGTTTCGTCAAGATCGCGGAGCGAGAAGATAAACTCGCGGATTAAGAGGCCAGACTTTCCTTTCAATGCGAGCACTCGTTTTCGCAGTTCTTTGTTGTAGTGGTGGGTAAAGATAATTTCGTTGATTCGATAGTGTTCTACGATGTCTTCGAGTTCGGCGAAGGTTCCTAAAACAGGGTAGCCGTAGACTATTTTTCGATGGAGTGCGGGGTTGTCGTCAATCAGCCCAACCACAGTTCGGGGGGTATGTTGCTGTTGTTCGAAGGAGGCCTGTCGTAAAAATAGAATGGCGTTTTCACCGGCTCCAAGAATCAAGGTTCGGGTGTCGTGGTCGTCACCAACCAGGCAGCGGAGCCAAGACCCCAGATCGCGGGCGATGCGCAACGAAGCTCGTGCGCCAATGATGCCGCCGGCCGAGATTATGGCATGGAGTGCAAGGGCTCCAAACAGGTGCCGATGAGTAAGTTCCGGCATAATCCACATCAAGGCGATGAAGGTCATGACTTCCCCGGCAAAAAGTTGCAAAAGCAGGACCACAAGTTGAGAGACCCTCGATCGCGTCCAGACCGTTTTGTATATTCCATAAAAATATACCGTACCCAATGGAATAGTAATGCAGACGAGTAGCAATTGGGGCGTAGACGGATAGGGTAGAACGATGCCGAACACAAGGGCCGTGGCGAACAGTAAGATAGCAATGTCCCAACCAATCGCTACCAGCGTACTGATCATGCTGCGAGGACGGCGAATTCCTTGTAGAACGACCTGCGTAGTGGTCCACAGCTCCACCTTGGCGATTTGTCGCACCACGACATGCAGGATCACCATCATACCGATCAAAAGCAATGCGGTATGGTTCGATTTCATCGCCGTGGTTCCTAGGGCAATCAGGCAAACGAATATGGCTATGGCGTAGAGCCAAATCGCGGCCTTACGTTGGGTCATTCCACTGCGCAACAGCTTGTGGTGAATGTGGTCGAGGTCCGGTCCAAAAACCTTGCAGGCCACCTTGTCGTTTTGAATGATGGAAATCAATTTGCGGGCAATGCGGCGCCAGACTGCCATGATGACATCAAAAACCGGAACGCCGACCGCAAGCAGTGGAACGAGCAGAGCAAGCAACATGGATTGCTTTACATTGGCTTTGAGGGAAACGGCAGCCAGCATGAAGCCGATAAACATGCTGCCGCAATCACCGAGAAAGATAGAGGCTGGATTAAAGTTGTAGCGGAGAAACCCGAGGCAGGCTCCGATCAGACCCACCAGCACCAAGGCGTCTGAGGGTTGGTGTAGCGAAAACAGCATGCCGGCCAGACCGGCGCTGGCAATCAGCCCGAGACCGGCGCAGGCACCGTCCATGCCATCAATTAGGTTGAATGCGTTGATTAAAAGGATGAACCAGAAAAGGGTGGCTCCCAAATTGATCAGAAAAGGAAGGGGTATATGCAGGAAATCTCCGAACGTAAATCCAGAAAAATACATGACCAACGCAATGAGCAATTGCCCCAAAAGCTTGAACCATGCACGCATGCCAAAGCGGTCGTCCACCAAGCCGATGAGCAGGAGTGCCAGCGATGCACCAAACAACACGGCCCAGTCATTTAGTTTGATGCTTCCGGCAAGGTTTCTCCATGGGCCGAAGAAAATTACGGCCAGCGCCAAGTGGGTTGCGATGAAAACAGCAATGCCGCCACAGCGAGGAACCGCAGTTTTGTGAATTCGCCGCTCCGATGGCTTATCGACCAATCCTAACGAGGGCGCAACCCTTTTAACGAGGGGAACCAGCAACCAGGCCGCAATCAAGCCAACCAAAAATACTACGAGATATTTGACGATAAATTCCATGTTCAAAAAATCGGGTTTTTAATCTTTAATTCAAGTTTCAGGAAAAAATTAGATAGAGGTGTTCATACATTAATCTATCCATGTAGTGAACCTGAATCTCCATCGTTCTATGGCACTCTCAGGGTCATTCGTTTCTCCGCAGCAAGTTACTGTTGCGTGGGGTTATGAAAAAATTTATTGAGATTTGAGGGTGTCGGGTAAGTTTCCTATTCATTTTGGGGTGGGTTCCGCAGGGGGATTTGCGGGTGTCGAAGGTGTTGAGAGCGTGCAGGCCGATGGCGAGGTTTTCAATGATGCGAGAGAATGCGCCCCGTGATGCTTGCGAATGCGGCTAACACGGGATTGTTCGACAGGAAGGCTTGAAAAAACCTGCCAGTATTTTAAAAGAGAGGCGTGTGCATAGAAAAACAAATTCTCAGGGAAGCGCTCCTGACAAGCGAAGCGTTTCAGAAAAAACTGCGCGGAACGCAGTTACAGCAACTTTTCAATTATTTGCCTGAAGTTTATTTTGTGGTCAAGGATCGTGATGGCCGGGTGATGATGGCTAACGCGGTTGCTGCGCGGTTGTGCAGTTTCGAGCATGAGGCGGAAATGATCGGCAAAACTGATTACGATCTTTTTGCGAAGGATCGCGCCGATACCTATGTCCAGGACGATCGCTATGTTTTAGATACCGGAGAGAGCATAGTTGAGCGTGTGGAAATGGCGCCCGACCCCGACAATGCGATCAACTGGTTTGTCACCACCAAGATTCCGCTCTACTCGCACGATGGCGAAATCATCGGGCTGGCCTGCATTGCGCGCAACATGACCGACGCCTACGAAACGCTGCGTCCTTATGCGGAAATGAACGAGGTGCTTGAATATGTTCGCGAAAACCATGCCGAGCCCATCAAGAGCGAAGAGTTGGCCAGAATTGTACATCTTTCACCCAGCCAGTTTGAGCGCCGCTTCCACAAGGTATTCCATATTACACCGACCCGGCACATCTTGAATGTTCGCATTCGCACGGCGTGCAAGCTACTTGCAACGACCCATAACACGATTGCCTCGATTGCGATGGAGACGGGGTTCTACGACCACAGCCACTTTACCCGCAACTTCAAGAAACAGACCGGCCTTTCGCCTAGCGCATACAGAACGGAAGGCTGGATCAATCGTGGGTGATATACACAAGCATGCCCGGTTTCTACAAGCCGGTGTCTGTTTCACCTGATAGCCTATGTCCATGTTTCACGAAAGATTTCGTCCGGTTGTAAAAGGAGAATGGTAATGAAAGGTTTGAATCTGTTTTTAGTTTGCATGCTGTTAGTTTCGGGTGCGGTTGCTCAATCTGTCCAACCGCCTGAAGGTTTTACTGCGCTGTTCAATGGCAAAAATATCGAGGGTTGGTGGGGGCTGGAAACGGAGGATCCCTCCAAATGGATGGCTTTGCCGAAGGAGGAGTTGGAAGCCAAGCAGGCCGTCAGTTTGAAAGATATCCAACAGCACTGGCGAGCCGAGGATGGCGTGTTGGTGAACGACGGCCATGGAATGTTTCTCACAACCCTTAAAAACTATGCCGATTTTGAGCTGATGCTCGAATACAAGACTGTGGCGCTGGCCGACAGCGGTGTTTATCTTCGCGCGATACCACAAGTGCAGATTTGGGACAGCACCGAGAAAGCCAAGTTTAAGCTGGGGGCCGACAAGGGATCGGGCGGCCTTTGGAATAACAAAGGCAATATGCCGGGCAAGAATCCTTTAGTTCTGGCCGACAAGCCGTTTGGCGAATGGAACAAGATGCACATCATCATGGTGGGCGA
>JAUXGY010000051.1 GCA_030621805.1 Kiritimatiellales bacterium
TTTTGTATCTCGGCAACCACTTCCAAGCGCCTTTGATTCAGCTTGGCAAGCTCATCACGGAGTTGTTTAAGCTCAGTCATATTTATGAACTTTATAATCCCAAAACGCGTTTTAATTCATCAATGGACTGGTTGTGTTTGACGGGCTTCATGTTACCTATGTTCCGTAACTTCCATTGCAGGGCCGGGAGCTGTTCAAGATGCTCAATAGGAATTCGGCCCCATTCGGGATTCCCCGTTTTGATGGAGAGGAGAAACAATCGTTCACTTTCAGTCAGATTCTCCTGTAGCTCACGAACAAGGCGTGTACGTGTCGTTGTCAACGTCTCGATGGATACCGGCGTTCGGGACATTCCAGCGAACTGTGATTTGTAGAGACTTTCGAGGGGTTGTTCGTTGGGATTTAGCAGTTCTGCCATAGGGCGGGGATGGCCAGCCAAATATACCGCGAAAGCCGTGCGGATATCATCGCTCAGCCCAAAGTGCTCAAACATCAGGTGGACATCAAATAGATCCCGGGGGTGTTGTCGATCCAGTGCGGCGCAAATCTTTCCGCCATAGAGATCAGCAATAGATAGAATCCGACTTTCAACAAATTGTTCAAACTGGGTCTGGGCACTGGAGCAGAGCATATGTGTTTCTGCTGGGTGCAAGGCTCCTCGGAATACAAAGTTTGGCTCAATTTTGATCAAGGCAGCGGGCGTATTTACAACCAATCGTCCGGTAATTCCTGCCACTGGAAGTTGGGTAACAGAGGATTCTGGAAGGGAAGATTCAATTTCGTCGGAAAGCAACTCGAGTGATTGCGAGATTTCAGGCAGAGCCTGATCACGGGCAACTAAAGGTAGATAGGCCAAATCAATATCTACTGAAAGTCGGGGGAGATCCTGTGCAAACAGATTCATGGCTGTTCCGCCTTTTAACGCGAAGCAACCATGCTTTTGAATCAGCGGCAAAATGCTGAGTAGAAGCTTTACCTGATTAACATAAATTGGGTTAAACATCAGCGAATCCTTTCTTGCGAGGTACAGTGATCAGCAGTTCACGATCAAGTTCTCCGCCCTCGTAAACCACACGCTTTCCGCTTCCTAAATCCACCTTGCCTATATCAACGTATTTGATCCATGGGTGCCCGCAATCCTTGGCCATCCAAAGAAAAAGACGCTTTACCCGCACGGAGCGACAATCCTGTAGAAGTTCCTGACTTTCTTTGGGTCGAAGCGTTCCCAGTCCCTCAAATACGGTGCGGGCATGATCAAAATCCGAATTATTTTTTAGGCAATAGAGCATTTCGAATGCGGCCTGTTCCGGGGGGGATATTTCTAGATTAAAGCTCTTGTGCGGCAAGGAACTCATAGGGAATTCCCCCGCATTGTTGAAGAGCGATGCGGTACGACGCTCAATTTGAACACCCCAATCCGTCTCTCGGAACCATGCAGGAAGCGGTTTAGCGGTTTCGCTGAACAGTTGGATTGATTGATCGGCATCCAAGGAAAGATAGTGTCCCATTCCCTTGAGGCGAAGGGCGCTTAGAGCCGCGATATGAATTTTTAACTGAAGCTGGGACTGCAAGGTATACAGTGCCCCCTGCCAGTCAATATGGTCGCCGCAACGTATGTAGGCACCTTGCCCCAACCGTTCAAGCCATCCCGAAGAAACATATCTGCGGGCGAGGTTGTTTGATACCCCATGCGCTATCAGCCACGCAGAAGTCAGCACAGTCCCATGTGCCATATCTTGCAGCACGAGGTTTATCTTGGTTTGTTTTTGTGCTCTCATAGTATGTTTATATATCAAAACTTAAACTGAGGCGCAACTGCGGAATGGGATGAATGGAATCTGATTTTCGATTTTATAATCCAGAATGGTCTCCATTCGCGATGGCAATGCGAACTCGTTTTTCAACCCCATTGCGTCCTGATCGGTCATGCCCATTTAGTGGTACTCCTTGTCGGATGGCAATGCGAAAAGCGAAAGTTCTCATATTTGAGTAGTTTGTAACATGTTTAATGTAAGCATCTTGCGATTGTGTAAAAAATATAGGATAAGTCTTGAATGGGGATGTAGGTGCTCTGGGTTCGGATCGCTGTACATCGACCATACTTTCTTACGGCGAACTCATAGCGAGTTCGCCATTTTTATTTTCCCACGTATTCCCGGCTCTCCTCCAAAGACGGGGGCAAGGGCGAATTTTCCCCCAATAAAAATACCCTGGTGTATTCACTATTTTTTAGGTTTCGGGCGTTGACTCATTTAGAACGGTTGGGTATACACAACGGCCTTTTATCGCACCCGTGGTGAAATTGGTAGACACGCAAGATTCAGGTTCTTGTGCCAGCAATGGCGTGATGGTTCGACTCCATTCGGGTGCACCACTCTTTTTTGATCTGGAATGGGTTTAAACCTCGTCCGAATCAATCCGTACGCTCGACGTAATACCCCCCCGCGCGGTGAAGTCGCCGTTCACCATGAGCCGTCGCGGTTTCAGTGTTTCGGATAGATCGGAGTAGATCCGATTAACGATTTCCTCATAGAAGGTGCCGGTCTGTCGGAACGAGAATAGATAGAGTTTGAACGATTTGCTTTCCACGCACAGCTCGCCTGGAATATATTCGACTCGGATCGTTGCAAAGTCGGGCTGTCCAGTGATCGGGCAGAGTGAGGTAAACTCCGAGGTCTCGAACGTGATCCAATAATTGCGTTGCTGGTTTGCATTTTCAAATGTTTCCAAGTTGGCTTCGTCCGGCGAGGTAGGATAACGCGTTTCACCTTTTTTCAGCAGGGTGAGGCCGGTCAGTTTTTTTTCATCCGTCATAATCTGTTCCGAGGGTCGATGGTTCGTGCGCCATAGTATCCTGCCCCTTGAAATGGGCAAGCCCGATATTCAACGCGGTTGCCACCGACCTGTCGTAACTTGAACACGTTGCAAGATTGACCACGTCAGAGGATTTAGGTCTACTCGGCGGGATTTTGGAGAAAAAAGTTTATGAATTTTGGAGAACCACGGGATATCGGAAATATGCGCGGGATTACGCCTGCGGTAAAATACCTGTTGATCCTTAATGTTGCGGTCTTTCTCATCGAAGGCTGGTTTCATGTTCCTTTGGCCGAGTGGTTTCAGTTGAGGGCGGGATGGTACCGGGATCTCGCCTTTGGTCAGTTGTTCACCTACATGTTTGTGCATGGAGGCGTCCGCCATTTGTTCATGAACATGCTGGGGCTATTCTTTATCGGGCCGACGGTGGAACGGACACTTGGTTCCTACCGTTTCTTTATTTTGTACTATCTCAGCGGCATTCTCGGCGGGCTAGGCTGGTCGTTGCTCGCCGATCCATCTGGTCCACCCTGCGTAGGAGCGTCCGGAGCGGTGATGGGGGTGTTGGGTGCTTTCGGGGCGCTGTACCCACACGCCAAACTATTGCTGTGGTTTGTAATTCCTGTCCGAGCTTGGGTTCTGGTTGCATGTCTTGCTTTGTGGGAACTTTCCGAAATCATTGGAAATCCAAAGATTGGCGGGATTGCCAACGCGGCGCACTTGATGGGCGGAATTGCCGGCTTCATGTATGCCTTTTCCCTGAAAAACCCCCATGTCGGTCAGAAACTGAAGAGTAAGCTTGCAGGTCGAGGGAAACCAAAATCCAAGCGTCCACCGCTAGATAGCGAACGGCTCTCCAAGGCCGAGGTTGATCACATCCTCGACAAGATCGGCAAAGAAGGGATGGGTGCTCTTACGCCCCGTGAACGCGACCTCCTCAAAAAAGCGACACGCTGATTTATTTCAATACAATGGCGCAGAGATAGCCGAGTCGCTGAAAATAAATATATTTGATTGATTCTCTTCTGATAGGTACTCGCATAGCTGAATCTTCTTGCAGGATGCCCTTTGGCTATTTTTCATCGAACTCGAATGCCATTTCGAACTTGGTTTTCCAATGAGTTTCTTCATTATTTTTTCACCGATCAGGTTTGTGATTAGTATTTCAAGAGGGGGGTTCCGTGGTGTGATTTGAAAGCTTTGGGGAAAGAACCGTGTATGGTGCGCGGGGGTGAAATACAGAGGAAAAACCAAAAAAATACTTGTACGAAACTAAAATGAAGGATAATAGAAAGGAAATAGATAGGGAAAACAAACCCGAGGGGTTCACTTGAGTTCAACATTTTCAATGCGAAGAGAGCTTATTCTGGAGGTGCTTGCCGGAGAAGGCAGTGTAAGTGTTTCCGATTTGGCAAAGCGTTTGGGAGTCACAGTGGTAACGGCTCGCGCCGACCTTGTGGTGTTAGAAGAGGAGGGGGTTCTGGTGCGTACGCACGGCGGGGCACTGCCCGCGTTTCATCCCAAAATTACCGCCCGGACGCGCGAGGATAAAGAACTCAAGGCTTCGATCGCCAAAGCCGCTGCGGGTGAAATTCAGAATGGCGATACCGTTATCATCAGCGCTGGAACCACCACCGCGCTCATTGCCAAATACCTGCTGGGCAAGCGCGATATCCATATCGTCACCAACAACACACTGGTACTGGCCTACGCCCGCTCCAATCCGCAGCTCCGCGTAACGCTTGTTGGTGGAGAGTTTCGATCCTCGGAGGAGGGGATCGTTGGGCCGATGGCGTTGGCCGCGCTCGATCAATTTTACGTTTCAAAAACCTTTATCGGGATCGATGGAGCTTCCGTAAAACAAGGCTTCACCGCCCACTTTGTTGAAAGCGCCGACCTCGTGCGCAAGATGGCCGAACAGGCCGATGAAGTGATCGTACTTTCGACCTCCAGCAAATTTGGAAAGCCCGGCTTTGCCCGGATTCTTCCTTTTGAAAAAGTAGATACGCTGATCACCGACACACAACTGAGCAACGAGTTTAATGAAATTTTAACCGAGGCCAACGTACGTATCGTAAAGGCCGGATAAACCGCTAAGGAGAATACTCATGGCAACAGAAATACTTATGCCGAGACAGGGACAATCTGTTGAGTCCTGCATCATTATTGAATGGAAAGTAAACGAAGGTGACGTCGTCACCCAAGGACAAGCACTCTGCGAAGTGGAGACCGACAAAGCCACGTTTGAAGTTGAAGCCACCGCAGCGGGTACCGTCCTCGGCATCTTCTATCCCGCCGACGCCGATGTAGATGTGCTCAAGGTTATTGCCGCCATCGGAGAACCGGGAGAAGATATTTCGGGGTTGCGCCCCGAAATCTCGGAGGACAGCGATCAGAAGACCGAGGACAGCACCCCAACGGAAACAGCTCTGACTATCGAGGCAGAGGTTCCGTCCTCAGCGGTCAGTCTTCCGCCTTCTGGATCATTCGTCGGCACATCGCCTCGCGCAAAAAAATTAGCCACTAAAAAAGGAGTGGACGTTTCTAGGATCGCTGGCTCTGGACCAGGGGGTCGTGTAATTGAGCGTGACGTTGCGGCGGCTCAACCCGGTGCTGTTTCGCCGGCCGCACAGGCGAAGTCGATTGCCGAAGGGCTGGCCGTTCCTTCCGTTGGAAGCGGAATGGGCGGGCGTGTGCTTGCCGCCGACCTACAGGCAGGAGCATCCATGGACTTTCCGGGCAACGTCATCGAGATTCCGGTTAAGGGTGTACGCAAAGTTGTGGCGAGCCGTATGCTGGCCTCCCTGCAAAACACGGCACAGCTCACGCTTAATACGTCTGCCGATGCGCGCTCGATTCTGGACTACCGCGCCAAATGCAAGGCCGCTCCGGAAGAGATCGGCGTTGGCGGCATCAGTATCAATGATGTCGTGCTCTACGCCACCCTCAGGACGTTGGCCGAGTTTCCCGAACTCAACGCGCACTGGCACGGTACGAAAATTATGCAGTTTGAGCATATTCACCTCGGCTTTGCGGTCGATACTCCGCGCGGCCTGATGGTTCCCGTGATCCGCTACGCCAACCTGATGTCGCTCAAGCAGCTCTCCGCCGAAACCAAACGACTGGCGATGGCGTGCATCGAAGGCACGGTTGACCCTGACGCACTGGCGGGAGGAACCTTTACGGTTACGAACCTCGGTGCGATGGGCATTGAAAGCTTTACGCCCGTATTGAATGCACCGGAGGTGGGAATTTTGGGTATTTGTGCCATCCAGCCCAAGCCGGTGATGAACGGAAGCGAGGTTGAATTTATTCCGCACATCGGACTTTCACTAACCTTCGATCACTGCGCCGTTGATGGTGCGCCTGCTGCCAAGTTCCTGTCAGTGATGCGCCAGAAACTGACCGATTTTCAATTTGAACTCACTCTGGAGAAATAAATCATGAGCTATGATATTATTATTATTGGAGCGGGGCCGGGCGGCTATGAAATGGCTGAGCGAGCCGGGCACAAGGGGTTGAACGTCCTGCTCATTGAAAAATCGAATCTAGGGGGGGTGTGCCTGAACCATGGTTGCATTCCAACCAAGACCCTGTTGAATTCCGCCAAACATTATGTCCACGCGAAGGAAGCTCCTGAATTTGGCGTAACCACCGGCGAGGTTAAGTTTGATCTCCGTGTAGCGATGGACTGGAAGAAGGAAGTCATCGAAACGCTACGCGGCGGGATTGCCGGCCTGATGAAAAAGAACAAGATCGAAGTGCTGACGGGCGAAGCCAAACTGCTGGGTTCCGGAAAAGTGGAGGTGGATGGAAAAATCTACGAAGGTACAAATGTGGTGATTGCCACGGGCGGTTCACCATTCGTTCCGCCGATCCCCGGTGTCGACCAGTCGCATGTGATGACCAGCAAAGAAATTCTGAATGTCGAAAAGATGCCGGAGTCCCTCGTGGTGATTGGCGGCGGCGTGATTGGCATCGAGTTCGCCAGCTTTTTCAGTAGCCTTGGCGTGAAGGTCAATATCATCGAAATGCTCGACGAAATTATCCCGTTTATGGACGGTGGGCAAGCCAAGCGTTTTCGCGCTGCCGTGAAAAAGAAGATGGGCTTCAACCTGGGTTGCCGTGTGACGGCGATCAATGGAAACGACGTGAAGTATGTCGATAAAAAGGGCGAGGAAAAATCGATCAACGCCGACATCGTGCTGATGTCTGTTGGCCGTTCTCCCAACTTGAGTGGAATGGGTTTCGAAGAGGCCGGACTTGACTTCGACCGCACCGGCATCAAGACCGATGACCAGCAGCGTACCAACCTGCCGAACGTTTTTGCCATTGGCGACGTAACGGGAAAGTCGCAGCTCGCGCACTCCGCCACCCGCATGGGCGAGGTGGCATTGAATACGATTCTCGGAAAGAAGGATATCTTCCGTACCAATGCCATTCCATGGGCGGTCTACTCGATGCCTGAAATTGCGGGTTGCGGCATGACGGAAGAGCAGGCGAAAGAGGCAGGGCACAACGTCGAAACCGCTTCGGCGCCGTTGTTGATGAGTGGTCGCTTCCTTGCCGAAAACGGCAAGCGCGGTTCGGGGCAGGTCAAGGTCGTCAAGGACGCTGATACCGATGTGCTGCTCGGTGTGCATATG
Source organism: Kiritimatiellales bacterium (assembly GCA_030621805.1). Lineage (GTDB taxonomy): Bacteria > Verrucomicrobiota > Kiritimatiellia > Kiritimatiellales > Pontiellaceae > Pontiella. Next base: position 7,461 of record JAUXGY010000051.1, read on the forward strand.
TTCGGCGGCATCTGCTCGGAGATTATTTGGGGCGTAGCCGCGATGATCGAGTCCGAACTTCGAGTCCAGGATGTGCAGGAGATCGTATTCCCACACCCGACCGTTGGTGAAGTTATTCGCGCAACCATGTTTCAATTTTAATTAGAATTAATCAGGAGAATTACCATGCCAAAAACACAGAATATTTGTCCTAAGGAAACCCGCACTGCGGGCGAGATTACCTTCAAGCCAATTCCGGTGATGCAGTATAAGTCGGACTATAAGACGGAAGAGAAAAAATACGGAAAAGAGCGCCTGATCAAGATGTACTACGACATGCTCATGATTCGCGAGTTTGAGACGATGCTGAACCAGATTAAGGTGCAAGGCTCGTACGAGGGAATGGAATATAACCACCCCGGCCCCGCCCACTTATCAATTGGCCAGGAAGCCGCCGCCGTGGGGCAGGCCGTTAATCTGGATACCGATGACTACATTTTCGGTTCGCACCGTTCGCACGGCGAGATTCTCGCCAAGTGCCTCTCCGCCATCAGCAAGCTCGACGAGGGCAAACTGACCGAAATCATGGAAGGCTTCTTTGATGGCGCCACGCTGAACGTTGTAAAAGACGGCTCGCACGAAAATATTAAGGACCTAGCCGAAGATTTCATCCTCTATGGAACGCTCGCGGAAATCTTTGCCCGCCAGACCGGGATCAACAAGGGTCTCGGCGGCTCGATGCACGCCTTCTTTATCCCGTTCGGATCCATGCCCAACAACGCATTGGTCGGCGGTTCCGGCGATATCTCAGTCGGCGCGGCCATGTTTAAGCTGATTAACCGTAAGCCGGGTATTGTGATTGCCAACATAGGTGATGCCTCACTGGGTTGTGGACCGGTTTGGGAAGGCTTTTGGATGTCGGCGATGGATCAGTATCGCGAGCTGTGGGACGAAGAATTCGGCGCCCCGCCCGTTCTGTTCAATATCATGAATAACCACTATGGAATGGGCGGTCAGACCAATGGTGAAACCATGGGCTATGACATGGTCGCTCGGATTGGCGCGGGTATCAACCCCGACCAGATGCACGCCGAGCGCGTGGATGGCTATAACCCGCTGGCCGTGGCCGATGCCACTGAGCGTCAGAAGAAAACGCTCTTAAAAGGAAAAGGCCCCGCATTGCTCGATATCGTGACCTACCGCATTTCCGGTCACTCGCCGTCTGATGCTTCCTCCTATCGCTCGAAGGAAGAGATGGAGCTGTGGGATGCAGCGGACTGCATCAAGGAATTTGGTGACTATCTCATCGAAAACAAAGCGATCACCGAGGCCGAGGCCGAGTCGATGAAAACGGCGGTAACCGCCAAGGTTAGCAAGGCCATGAAGCTGGCGATTGATGAAAGCGTTTCTCCCTATTCCGACATCAATCAGATCGAAGGCATGATGTATTCCAACGGAAAGATGGAAGCATTTGATGACCGCGAGCCAGAAGTTCTTGAAAAACTCGAAGACAACGCCC
>JAUXGY010000291.1 GCA_030621805.1 Kiritimatiellales bacterium
CGCATTACGCATTACGCATTACGCATTACGTATTACGCATTACGTATTAATTAAGGTAGCCTCCCCACCTTCGTTAATCCCAAAATTTGTTCCATCATCAGAAGCAGGACCCCTGCAAGTATCCACCCCTTGGAGATTTCCTCGAAGCGAGTGAACTGTTCGATCTCAATCTCGGTTTTTTCTAGCTGGTCGATCTCCTCGTAGACGGCTTCGAGGGACTTGAGATCGAGGGCGCGGTAGAATTTTCCATCGCTGGCCTGAGCCACTTTTTTCAACGTCTCTTCATCGACCTCCTGCCTTTGGACAAAGAATCCGGTACGCGCACCGCCTGCGCCGATGGTGTAGATCCTAATGCCCAGTGCCTCGGCAGCGCGTGCCGCATTTTCGGGCGAGAGCGTTCCATAGTTGTTCGATCCATCCGTTAGCAGAATAATCAGCTTGCTCTTGGCTTCGCTTTCGCGCAGGCGGTTAATGGCCGAGGCAATACCGTCGCCGATGGCCGTGCGGCTGCCGTCGAGCATTCCGGTATGCAGGCCTTTCATGCGTTGCACCAGCCAACCGTGGTCGAGCGTGAGCGGTGCAACCGCGTAGGGCAGGGTGGCGAATCCAACCATCCCGATGCGGTCGTTCGGCCGCTTTTCCAGAAAACGTTCAATCACATCCTTTGAGGCATCGAGGCGGCTCATGCGGCGGTTGAGCTTGATGAAGTCCTTTGTATCCATCGATCCCGATAGGTCGACGAGCAGGATCATGTCGACCGTCTCGGTGTGGATGCGGCTCTCTTGCAGGCCTCGCTGCGGGCGGGCGAGAGCCACCACGAGACAGACCCATCCAAGCGCATAGAGAACCGGTAGCAGCGGTTGCAGTCGGATGCGCCAGCTTTTCGGCAGCTCTTTCAACACCTTCCCGCTACTAAACTGCATCGAAGATTTTTGCAGCACGAAATACCGCAGCCAGACCACCAACGGGATCAGCAGGAGCAATAGCAATAGAATGGGGGAGGCGAATCTCATGGAGAATTTTTGATTTCCGATTTCCGATTTCCGATTTGCGGGACGGCTTCGCCGACAAGTTTGGTTTCTTCCACGAACCGTTTCGTGGTGTCGAAGGCGGCTTCCATGGTGGTGCGGTCGGGGTGGCCCTTGGCGAACTTAACCATGTCGGCCTGGCGCATGAAATCTTGGAGAATATTGCGCTGGGTCCCGTTCAGTTCGGCGGATGTGCTTAGTTCCTCAACAATCTCCTCGGTGGTTTCATCGGGCGCGTTGAGGTGGAAGCGTCCTTCGAGATAGGTGCGCAGGATGAGCGAAAGTTCGGTATAGAACGGCTTGTATTCATCCTTTTCGAGCAGTTCTTTTCCTTTCAAAAGTTCCAACGCTCGCAAGGCCGTGGTGTGGGGCGGGATGGGCGGCGGCCCCGGGAGGATGGTTTCGCGGTGCTTCCAAAGCTTGGAGGAGATCAGCCCCACAAGAAAGGCGATCGCTGCGGTGCCCAGCACAATCCAGATCCAGCGCGGAACCCGCCCGGGTAGTTTGTGGACGGGCTTGAGATTGGCAATCTCGCTTGATGCATCGGTGGCGAGGGCGGATTCAACATTCAGCACCACAAGCGGGAAGTTGGTCGTGAAGGAGTGTTCCTCGGCCCGGCAGGTGATGGCGTTGGTTGAAACGATATGTTCGCCAAGGCGGAAGGAGGTGAGGGAAAACCGGGTCTCGGATTGAGCCAACCCGTCTTCGCGTGGAAGGGTTGCCCAGTTGCGGTTGAGCAGGACAATATCCTTTTCCCTCCCGATCTCTGGAAGTTCCAGAACCCCATTGGTCGGGAAGTAGGCCGTCACCACCAGTTCGACCGGGTCGCCCACATGGATGGTTTCCCGATCAATGGAATAGGTCACCGTCAGCCGATCCGCTGGAAGAACCTTTGCTTGCTCCTGTTTGCAACCAAAGAGGGAAACCGCGAGCAGGGGAATTAAGATGTGGCTTAGGTGGCGCATTTTTATTAACCGCGAAAGAACGAAAGGAACGCAAAGAATGGGAGGAAGATGCTGCTCATTTTGGTTAGAGGATTGGCTTTTCCGCTCTTGATGAATTTCTGGATGAAGAATTTATAGGAGCCAAAATTGATCAATAATCCGTGATTCATATTTGCGCCCTTGAGATAGTTTAGGAGTTGGGCTTTGTGTTCATCCTTTATGGTTTTGCAGGCCTTCAGCTCGATAATTAGGAATCCTTCCACGAGGAGATCCGCAAAATATTCTCCTACTTCGGTTCCATCTTCGTCATAAATTTTTAACTGGTGTTGTTGTTTAACATCCAACCCCGTTTTTTGGAGGCGGTGCGCCAATGTGTTTTCATAGACCTTTTCAAGATATCCAGTTCCGTGGTATTGATGGATGGAATAGGCGGTTTCTCGGATTTGGTTGCTGAGCTTCATTGCGGCATTTGTATCCATTGCTATTCCCCTTGCAGGTTTTGTGTTCTCTGCGTTCTTTCGCGGTTAATAAATTATCTCCGGCTGGCGCGTTGGCGGAAGAATTGGCTGAACTGGCGGTCGTAGGGTTCGCCGGCGAAGAGGCGGATGGTGTCGATGCCGGCCTTTCGGTGCATTTCATCGACGGCTCCGGCGCGGCGGGTCTGTTCGAGGCCGAGCTGCTCGCGCACCTTCTTGCTAGAGGTGTCGATGAGCACCTGTTCGCCGGTTTCTGCGTCGTGCCAGTTGATCACGCCGACATCCGGCCAGGCGAGTTCGCGTTTATCGCCTATCACTACGCTGATGAGGTCGTGGCGGCGGGCGGTGATTTTTAGTAGCTGTTCATATTCATCGGAAAACATGAAGTCGCTGATGAGGAAGGTGACATTCTTCCGGTTGCTGACGTGGTTGAGGTAGTCGAGTGCAGGGGCCATATGGGTTCCTTTTCCGTGTGGCTTGTGCGACAGCATTTCGCGTACGAGGCGCAGCACATGGCGGGTGCCCTTTTTCGGCGGGATATATTTTTCGACCTCTTCGGAAAAGAGAATCAACCCGATACGGTCGTTGTTGCGGATCGCGGAGAAGGCCAGCACGGCGGCGACTTCCGCCGCGAGATCGCGCTTCATCTGCTCCCCGCTGCCGAAGAGGTTTGATGCGCTGATATCGACCACGAGCATGACGGTCATCTCGCGCTCTTCCACAAACTTTTTAATGTGAGGCGATCCGGTGCGGGCGGTGACATTCCAGTCGATCGAGCGAATATCGTCGCCGGGCACATATTCGCGCACCTCGTCGAACTCCATTCCACGCCCCTTGAAGGTGGAATGGTA
>JAUXGY010000115.1 GCA_030621805.1 Kiritimatiellales bacterium
TGCCGACATGTCGCTCAATATGCCGGACTTTCGGGCGGGGGAACGCACCTTTCAGTTGCTGACACAGGTGGCGGGGCGCGCCGGACGCGGTGAAAAGGCGGGCGAGGTGATTGTGCAGGCCTACACGCCTCACCATCCGGCCATCCAAGCCGCTCGGCGTTTGGATTATACCGGGTTTTGCGACCAGGATTTGGAGTTTCGCCGCGAGCTTTCCTATCCTCCGTTTTCACACTTGGTACTTTTAATCTTCAAGGGCGAGAGCGAACTTGAAGTGCAACAGACCGCCGACGGATTTTCCCAACGGTTGGAAAAGATACTTCCCGAATCGGTTCTGCATTCGCCACCTGTCCCTGCACCGCTTGCCCGGGCGAAAGGGCTTTGGCGCTACCAGATCATGTTGCGCTGCGGGCACACGGTCCGCATGACCAAGCCCATTCGCCACGTGCTGACCACGTTTAAAATGCCGAAGAGCGTCACTTGCACGGTGGATGTCGACGCGCTATCATTACTCTAGTTTAAAAGACGAAAAGAGGTTGGTATGAAAAAATATTTATTGAACATGTTTATCCTGTGTTTCTGTGTCTGGGCGGTGGTCGTGGACAACGCGGTTCTTCCCGCTGAGAATCAACTCAAGCAGGACGTGGGATCGTACACTCGCTATCGCGTCAAAAAATGGACCAAGGGAAGCAAGCTCGATGTGATCGAAGATGAGCTACTGATCTACGCCATCGTGAAAAACCGCGAGCAACTCTACTACATGGAGCATAAACACCATTTCGAGAATTCCTTGAAAAACCTTCCGCAGGGGACTCCGGTACAGTTGCGCTATGCCCGGCGCTTCCCCAAGTTTTGGAAACGACACCTTTATGATATGCGGGAAGGCGGCATCCCCATCGTCCGCTATTCCGCCGCTCAACTATTTCAGAAGCAACGCGCGATCTGGAAGTTTTCTGGCATCATGGGCGGGGTGTATTTAGTGCTGGTTGCGTTAGGCTTTATCAATAAGTTGCAGGAAAGATAGCACAGGGCGGGCCCTTTATCCATATTTTTTGATATAGTATATGATATATTTATGGCCTATAATGGCATATTTAGGGGTATTTTATATAGAATACTATATCAAAAAAAGTTCTTCACGAACCGGGTTTCCGTCCAAAATGAGAACATTTAGCAGAGGAAATTTGCATGGTCGGATGTAGCGAAAAGAGAAACCTTCATTCTTTCTTCATGGCATTGCGGTCTCTCGGATGGCTGGTTTTGATCGTCGTTGGAATAGGGCTGCTGGCCACCCTGTCTTCCTGCACCCACTACCGACCCACTGAACAGAAAATCCCTGAGGCCCGCTTGTTCGGGCATGTTTCGATGCTGTCGGAAAAACTCGTGCCGCGCGATCATTGGCATACCCAGAATCTCGATCAGTGTGCTGACTATATCGCGGGGCATTTTAAGCAAGCCGGGGCGACGGTGGCGATGCAGGAGTATACCGTCGAGGGCCGAGGCTACAAAAACGTGATCGCCACGTTCGGACCCTCAACGACCTCGCGCATTGTGGTGGGCGCACACTATGACGCTTTCCAGGAGCATCCGGGCGCCGACGACAATGCCAGCGGCGTGGCCGGGTTGATTGAGCTGGCCTATTTGCTGGGGAAGACCGACCTTCGGCAACAGGTGGAGCTGGTTGCTTTCACGCTGGAGGAACCGCCTTATTTCCGGACGGAAAATATGGGCAGCGCACAATATGCCCTTAGTTTGAATCAGGCTGATGCCGACGTCGAGGCTATGATTTGCCTCGAAATGATAGGCTTTTTTAGCGATGAAAAAAACAGCCAGCAATTTCCCTCGGCTCTGGTGAAATGGTTCTATCCCAACCGTGGAAACTACATTGCCATTGTGGGTTCCTTGGGTGACCGCAAACTGATCAAGCAAGTGAAGGCCTCCATGAAGGGGGCCACCGACCTGCCCGTCCATTCCATGTGTGCGCCTAGAAGCTTTCCGGGGTTGGATTTTTCCGATCACCTTAACTTTTGGGATCAAGGCTACACCGCCGTAATGATTACTGACACGGCCTTTTATCGTAATACCGCTTACCACACCAGCAACGACACGCTGGACCGGCTCGATTTCGACCGGATGGCCAAGGTGGTGCTGGGCGTCTACGAGGCGGTTGTACACTTGGCCGAGAATAACAAGGATTGAACAAAAACGTGCCGCCGCGTTCCAATCCCCCGGAGGTTAGCTATGAGACCATGGATTATCGTGTTTTTGATGTCGGCCGTTGCCGTATTTGCCACCAAGGAGAAAAAGATGGAAAAAGCCGTATTTGCAGCGGGGTGTTTTTGGGGGGTGGAGTCGATCTACCAACAGATCGATGGAGTGATCGACACCACGGTGGGCTATATCGGCGGAACCAACGACAATCCGACCTATAAGGAGGTCTGCCACAAAAATACCGGCCATGCCGAAGCGGTCGAAATCGTCTACGACCCCGCCAAGGTATCCTACGAAAAGCTACTCAATATTTTTTGGCGTGCCCACGATCCCACCACACTTAATCGACAGGGGCCGGACATCGGCACCCAATACCGCTCCGCCATTTTCTACTATACGCCCGAACAGAAGACTGCCGCCAAAAAAGTGATGGCTACTGCGCAGAAAAAGTGGAAAAAGCCGATTGTCACCCAGCTTGTTTCTGGCGGCGTATTTTATCCTGCCGAGGACTACCATCAGGATTACTTCTCCAAGAAAGGCATCAAGAAAAGCTGCCATTTCCTGCGGGATTGAATGAGGGGCGGACTTTTCCGTCTGCCCTGCGCTATCGTTGCGGTTTCCAGACCTTGACGTCCTTGCGTTCGCGGCCCCATTCGAGGGCTTGGCGATGCGAGGGGAAGTAGAGATCGATGTGCTCCCCTTTGATGGCACCACCGACGTCTTCGACGCGCCCCCAGCCGTAGCCGGGAATCTGCATGATGGTTCCAAAGGGATAGCGGCGCGTGTCGGCGGCGATGGTTCCCCAGTCGGCCAGCGAGCCCGTTGCCGTGATACCGACCTTCTTGGGTTGGCCTTTTTGAGGGCCATAGTTAAAGACAGGCTGGAACTTCCAATTACGCTTCCAGCCACAGCACTTGCCGCACTTACAATAGCCAGTCGTCTCCATATTGACGACCTCCGGTGTCTGATTGCGCGGAATCCAGTATTTCTTCCCCGTCGCGCATCCGCTAAGTGCCACGGTGATGAATGTAGGCAGAATTATTTTTAGGCAGAATGATCTGAAACAACGGAAGCGAAGAAAATTATTCTGCCTAAAAATCATTCTGCCTATTCTGCTTTTGTGGTTCATGAAACATCCCCCGACCAGATGGTCTCTATTCCATTTTTTGTTTTGAGTAGGAGTTCCCCATGCTCGCCGAAGCCCGCGAGGGTGCCGCTTTTCCTGATTTTTCCATCGTGGACGGTCAACGGTTTCCCGATGGGGCCAGCCCGCAGGGTCCACGGTTCCCGCAGGGCGTCAAACCCGCCTTGCTCCCATTCGCCGATCCAGTATTCCAGCAGATCGAGGAGGGTTTCGAGCGTTTGGGATAGCTCGGCGGCGCGGCCGGTTTCGATCAGCATCGAGGTGGCGGGGCGGTCGATGGCCTCGGCCTCTTCGGTCGACATGTTTACGTTGAGGCCGATCCCGACAATAATCCCGGCGGGGTCGAGCCGTTCGGAGAGGATGCCGCAGATTTTCCGGGTGCCCACCAGCACATCATTCGGCCACTTCGGCGCGGCAGCGATGCCCCGAGCACTGAGCATTTCCGTGACGGCCAGTGCAGCGGCCATCGTGAGCGATGGGACGGACGCGAGCTTGGCATCGGTTTGCACAAAGAGCGAAAAGCAGAGGTTGGTCCCAGGAGCGGAGAGCCATTTGCGGTCCTGCCGTCCGCGCCCCGCGGTCTGTTCGCGGGCGGCGATAATGTGCCCGCTTTGGGTTCTCACGCCTTGCAGAAACCGTTCGCACATCGTGGCGTTGGTGGAGGCGAGTTTATCGAACCATTCGATTTGGAAGTCCATGTGGCGGGGGTCCTGTATTTAGACTGGGTTTTAATTGAAAAATACCGCGCAAAAGGCGGTTTTGCTCTAGCTATGCCGATTCAAATTCCGTATACAGAGCCCTCATTTTAAAAAACCAAGGAGACTATAGACGATGGATCTATTGATGCAAGGAATTGTCCTGATGGTGATTGGCATGGCGACCGTATTTGCCTTTCTCGTATTGCTCATTGTGGCGATGAACCGTTCGGCGGCATTTTTTAAGAAATTTGCCCATCTCTTTCCGGAAGAGGAGCAAGCCCCGACTAAAGTGGTGTCCGCAACGGGCCCCGCGGTGGAGATTGCAATTGCCCTGGCGGCCATCAAGGCCAAGCGCGGCTAGTTTTATTTTAAATTATTCAACCTAGAGGAGAAATATTGTGGCAAAGAAAACGATTCATATCATGAACACCGCGTTCCGCGACGGCTTCCAGTCGGTCAACGGCGCACGCGTACTCACCGAAGATTTCCTGCCGGCCGTCAAGGTCTGCGTTGAGGCGGGGCAAACCCACTTCGAAGCTGGCGGTGGCGCCCGCTTCCAGGCTCCCTTCTTCTACTGCAACGAGTCCGCCTTCGACATGATGGACAAATCCCGCGAAGCGCCCGGTCCTGATGCCGACCTGCAAACCCTCGCCCGCGGTATCAACGTGGTGGGCCTCGACTCGCAGTCGCGCGACATCATCGACCTGCATGCCAAAATGTTCAAGAAGCACGGGATCACCACCATCCGCAACTTCGACGCCCTCAACGATGTTAACAACCTGATCGACTCCGGTAAGTCCATCACCGACCATGGCTTAAACCATGAAGTGGTTGTAACCATGATGGAACTACCGCCCGGATGTTCCGGCGCGCACACCGTCGAGTTTTACGAAAAAACGTTGCAGGATATTCTCGATGCGGGCATTCCCTTCACTAGCGTCTGCTTCAAAGATGCCTCCGGAACCTCTGCTCCTAAAAAGGTCTACGAAACCATCAAGATGGGCCGTAGGTTGCTGCCCGCCGACTGCAAGATTTCCTTCCACTCGCACGAAACTGCGGGCGTGGCCACCATGGGCTATGTCGCCGCCATCAAGGCCGGTGCTGACCAGGTCGACTGCTCCCTCGCACCCGCCTCCGGCGGAACCTGCCAGCCCGACGTCGCCACCCTTTGGCACGCGCTGCGCGGCGAGGACTACGAGCTCGACGTCGACATCGACAAGATGATGGAGGCCTCAAAAGTCTTTAAGGAGTGCATGTCCGACTATGTGATCCCGCCCGAAGCCCTCGCGGTTGAACCGTTGATCCCGTGGTCGCCGATGCCCGGCGGCGCACTGACCGCTAACACGCAGATGATGCGTGATAACAACATTATGGACAAATACGAGGACTGCATCATCGCCATGGGCGAAGTGGTTCGTCGCGGCGGATTCGCCACCTCCGTAACGCCCGTCTCCCAGTTCTACTTCCAGCAGGCGTTCAATAACGTCATGTTTGGCCCATGGGAAAAGTTTGCCGAAGGCTACGGTAAGATGGTGCTCGGCTACTTCGGAAAGACTCCGGTCGAACCCGATCCAGAACTCGTCAAGCTCGCCTCCGAAAAGATGGGTCTCGAACCGACCACCGCAAATCCGGTCGACCTCAACGACGCTGATCCGAACAAAGGAGTGGACTCAGCCAAGAAGCGCCTCACCGAAGCGGGCATTACCGACCACTGCGATGAAAACGTATTCATCTCCGCGGCCTGTCAGCAGAAAGGCATCGACTTCCTACTCGGAAAGACCGAAATCAACGGCGTCCGTAAGCGCTCGCTCATGCCGAAAGAAACGACGGCTGCACCGGGTGGCGATGGCGGCTACACCGTAACCGTCGACGGCAAGAAGTTCGCCGTGGAAGTCAAAGGCGACCAAGCCACTGTCAATGGCAAGGCCTACGATATTGGCGTGGAAGATGGGGCGGAGACTTCAGGAACCGGCACCGTGGCTCATGGCTCGGCCGATTCCATCGAAGTGGCTGCTCCCATGAATGCCAAGGTGATCAAGGTCAATCTGTCCGTGGGCGACCATGTGAGCGAAGGCGACGTGATCTTCGTGGTGGAAGCCATGAAGATGGAAGTGGAAGTGAAAGCCTCTGCCGCCGGAACCATCACCTCCATCGTGGCCGAAGCTGGCGCGCAGGTCGTGACGGGCGAAGCAAGTCGGAGGCCAAGCGGTCTTAGGAA
>JAUXGY010000346.1 GCA_030621805.1 Kiritimatiellales bacterium
GCCTCGGCTTGATAGCCGACGTGGACATCGAAGAGTCCGCGTTTGGGAAAGTCGGCGGTGGCCTGAATCTCCACGGGGCCGGAGGTGGTATCGAGGCCGAGACCCCATTGGGCGATATCATACATGTGTGCGCCCCATCCAGTGATCATGCCGCGGCAGTAGTCTTCGATCTGCAACCAGCCGGGTCGCGAATAACCCTTTTGTGGATGAACCCCCTGAACGGCGTAGGGAACCTCCGGTGCCGGGCCGAGCCATAGGTCATAATCCAGATGGGTGGGTACGGGCGACTGCGCCGGATCGCCGGTGCCGTGGTCGGTCGGAATCTCGACTTCAATCTGTTCCAGTTTTCCGATGAAGCCGTTGCGTACGAGTTCACAGGTTTTACGGAAATAGATGCTCGACCGTTGTTGTGCGCCGGTTTGTAGAATCACGTTGTTGCGCCGCACCGCTTTAACGAGTTTTTGGCCCTCAGTGATGGAATAGGTTAGCGGTTTCTGGAGATAGATGTCTTTCTTTGCGTTGGCCGCCGCAATCGCGTTAACGGCGTGCTGATGATCCGGTGTGGCGATAATTACGCCGTCGATATCCGACGATTCGAGTAGTTTGCGGAAATCTTGATAGACCTTGACGTCGACCGTGATACCTTTGTCCGCATATTTCTTTTCCAAATCCTTTTTGGCCTGCTGGGCACGGCCGAGGTCGGCATCGCACACCGCCGTGATGCGGGCGTTGGAGGCCTCCCCGCAACTGACCATGGCAAACATATTGTTACGTCCCATGCGTCCCGTGCCGATGCATCCGATCCGCAGCATCTGTTCCGCACCCAGCACTCCCGAGGGGAGGATCAGCGGTGCGGCGGCAACGCTCGCCGAGAGATTCAGGAACGTATGGCGAGATAGGGTGGTTCTATTTTTCATTTTTATATTCCTCCCGCAGGGCTTTAGCCTGTTCTTTGCTGATTTCTCCATCATATACAAACAGCCGATAGCGGCGGGTGTAATTCTTGCCCGGCTCAAATTTCCAAGGGGTTTTCTGAACGGGGTTAAAGTTTACGAATAGTGCGCCATTATAATCTTTGTTCCATGTGCGCAGTAGCTCCGGATGGTCGCGGTTGTCCTGATGTCCCATCAGGAGCACTCCGGCGGATTCGCCATCTGACGCGGCACCTTGCACTCGAACCCACTCTGCGCGGCTAAAGTTTGCGTCGCTCCGGTTCTTGTCCATGCTGGTTAACAGCGTGCTGTTATCCTTGTTCCATGAAGCCGTGCCGCGATAGCAAAATCCGCTATAGCGATAGGCCATAATTTCCACCGGAGACTTTGTTGCGCAACGATGGGTGATGGCGATGTCCAAAAAGTAGCCGTTGGCCGAGGGTTGTGAAAAGTCGGTGGATCGCACGCGGACCTTTTCCTTCAGCACCACGAGTGGGCCACTGGGAGCGGTGCGGTCGATGTAGTCGCTCTCTGAAACAAATCCATTTTTCTGCAGGGTTGCGTGGCGCCCCTGAATGAGGCCTTCGCCTTTTTGCAGCTCCCAACAGACGATCTTCCGACCATCCACTTTAATGTGTTTCCACGGCCACCAAACTCCGAAGTGATGCAAATGATCTTTCGGTTGGAGATCCGTCACGACAAACCCTTTTGGGGTTCGGAGCGGATGGATGAAATTACTGCCTTTGAACGCATCTCCGCCTTGTGGGTTTTGCATCGGCAGGATTTGGTAGCCGAATAATTCGGTGTTGCCGCGTTTGATGGTTAGCCGTGTTTCGGGTTTGATGGGGGAGTCGTCGCACGGAAGGTCGCCGAGTGCATATTGGATGCCGTCGAGGATGAAGCGGAGCAGGACGGGGGTTTCATAGCTCTCAGGTTGATGGGACGGGCCACAGTAGAAAACCCGCCCCTTTCCATATTTTTTGATCCAGGCCACGTACCGAACGTCGCTCGCGACTTTAGGGTTTTTTAGGGTTTTGGCATTTAATTTCCCAGTGTTCATTTCCAGCAACGGGCGGAAGTTCTTTTCGGCATAGGCATTTTTAAAGAGGTAGGGTTCGTCGTTATGGACAAAGCTTTTTCCGTCAAAGGCGGCCACCAAGGGGTGGGTGGGATCGACGAGGTCGAGCGTCACGCTCTGTCGCGCGGGATGGAAGTCAAAACTGCCGCCCAGCATTTCGCTGAATGCCGCAGAGTTGTTCTGGACGGCGATGGCGCCGTGCAGGGCCACCAGCCCTTTTCCACCGCGCACAAAATCGAGCAGGCTTTTTTCCAGTTCCTCCGCCCGTTGGTTTCGCTCGGCTTCCGGACGCTCGGCGAGCACGTCCAGAAATAGATTCCGGTATTCCCTCTTGGGGCAGGTATTGTTCAGCACCACCGCATCGAACGCCTTAAGCTTTTCCGGGGCCAGCATGTTGATGTCGGTGCTCTCGACGACCGTGTACGCACCGGACTTGCTTCCCAGCACTTTGACGGCCTCCGACGCATGCGGAATCACTTTATGCTTAAATCCGGTCGCGAGGGAAAACAGCAGGACACGCCTTGGTACGGCGGGTTTGACCGTTGCCTTGGCCGGAGCCAGCGCCGTGATTTTTGCGATCCATTCGGGCGTCGGCGGAACGATCTTATCCGCAGCGTCCGGGGTCGTTGTATATTCTTGAGCCGTCAAGTTGAGCGCCACTCCCATGCAGAGCAAGCTGGCTTGAATTCGGTTCGATTTATTCATCCCGTCCC
>JAUXGY010000082.1 GCA_030621805.1 Kiritimatiellales bacterium
CTGTACGAGAAGAAGCCGATGGAGTGGTTTCCCGTTCCGCGTGATCCGGCGAAGGACTACCACCAAGGCTACCGTGTTGCGGCGGGGTTTCTCTACTGGCTTGAAACCAGCCGTTCGCCTGGCATGGTAAAAAAGCTCAATGCTGCCTCGCGCGAGAAGCGCTATTTGCCGGATATTTTCAAAAAGGAAACCGGAACCGGACTTGACGATCTTTGGGCGGAATACAGAGAAATGAGGGAGAAAAAATGACCCACGGAAAGAAGCTTATAATTGTGGTGGCACTGAGCGGTGCGGTGGTTTCCTCCAATGCGACGGAGATTGAAATGGTGAATCCCTCCGCCGAAATCAATAACGGGGTCGATGGGGGCGCAATCAACAGCACAGACGTGCTGGGGTGGAGTTCGAACGAAGGTACGCTCCAAAGGGGAGACATTGATTTTGGCAACGGGGCATGGCGGCTCAGCTACGGAAGCACCGGTACGGTCTATCAAACGACCTCCCACACGATCCAAACCGGCGATTCCTTTTCACTGCGTTTTGATGCCGCCAACTTTGCATCCGGTAGTGGCGGCGGGGATCCCCTCAACCATGATTTTAATGCCGATACTTCATCCGACGATTCCCGTTCGTTTTCCGATACGCCTAACTGGACGAATCTTGGAATCGGCGACCAGACCACTCAGGCCACCCGCACCGACAAAACGACCGACGGCACCCGCAATGCCGTCCTCTCTCATGCAGGGGAAAGGGTCTTTGGTACCGACACTGGCTACATGCTTTCCTCCAACGATGTGTTTACCATTACCTACGAATGGCTCGATGCCAGCGGATGGAATGATCCCACCGACTGCGTGCGCGTCACCCTCTTCACCACCGATGACGACAGCGTGACTGGAACCCGAACCGACCTTGCCAGCATGGACTCCGACCTCGTCATCTCCAGCGATAACTATGAAACCCAGACGAGCCTCTTTCCCTCCATTCCATCCTCGGCAGATGGCAAGCGCCTGTTTCTTTTCGTCGATACCACAAGCAATGATGGCAGTGGTTTCGCGCGGTTTGACAATCTGGTTGTTCAGCGCAACGGGGAGGGTCCGGAGCCGCCTCCGGAACAGGAAGCACAAGCTGTAGTTGCCGATTTCTATGTGGAAGATGGGGGAACCAACCTCGTGCTCTTCTCTCAGGCGATGGGTTTTAAATCTCAAAACTGGGGGCATTACCACGTTGCTGTGCCAGCGGATTCTCTTGATTTGGCTACAGGTCAGATCGTAGGTATTCAGTTTCGAGGAACGGCCGCAACACAGTCGATCGACAATATTCGTCTCGAAACGTGGGGAACTAACCTCGCGGGCGGTAGTTTTTCCAACGACTGGAACTCAGTGCCCGATCAAGTCTGGCCGGGGCCGGGCTATTGGGGCAATCGCCTCCACGATTGGCAGGTGGTTTTTGGGCGGGTTAATGCAGTCGGATGGGCCAGCTCCAAGGATCGCCGCACCCTCCACAGGGTCGGCACCTCGATCCGCGGCAACGGCGAGGACTTCCAGTTTTCTGTGCGCACCGGACTCCATTCCGGAAGCCTGAACGACGGCTCCCGCACCGGATTTTTGATTGGCTCCGGCTTCAACCTCGACTGGCGCGGTGCGCTGATAGTGCATGCGGGGTGGGGCCGCGACTTTGGCCTCTTCTGTGGAATGCGCGGAAACGGTGCGGCGGTTATTGAAGATTACTCTAATCTATCCACAGATCCTGTGGGAGTACTCGGTGCCACCCCCAGCTCCGTGCCCAGCGATGCTCGCGTTGAGTTCGATGCCATCTACAACGTTACCAACTATAACTTAACCGTCAGCGTCTATGATGGAGCGAGTCTTGTTAGCCAAGCCACGGCTTCGGTGGATTCTTCTCAGGTACTTGGCTCCTTCGGCTTACTCTCCCACCGAGGTTCCGGTGATTCAGCTTTTTGGTTCGACGACTTCAATGGAAGCGGCGATGCACTGCAGCGTGAACCCAATCGCCAGTTGGCTGTTTTCGGGGCCATGCACACGCTCAGCCGCGGAACCCTCAAGTTGACCGCGCAGATGATGCCGTTTGATTTATCGACCACGCCCGACGTCTATCTCGACACGTGGAACGGGTCAGATTGGCAACAGATCGCAAGTCAATCGATCGATACCAACGCCATGTCTGCCTACAACGCTACCTTCAAGATTCAGGGTTGGGACGACATGGTCGATGTTCCCTACCGCGTGCGCCTGCCGCTCGATGGCGAGGAGTACACATGGGAGGGCACCATCCGAAAAGATCCGGTAGAGAAGGAGGAGCTGGTCGTCTGCGGCTTGACCGGCCAGCGGCTTGCTTCGGGACTGCTTGATTCGTCGTCACGCGACTGGACGCCGGTTCATGTTTGGCAACCGCATACCAAGCCGGTTGGTTATATTGCTAAGTTTCAGCCCGACGTCATTGCACTAACGGGCGACCAAATCTATGAAGGCCAGCCCACGGCACCGGATAGGAGTACCAACTTTGCCAACCACTACGACTATCTCTACAAGTGGTACCTGTGGCTTTTCCAGTGGCGTGAGCAGGGTCGGGACGTTCCGCTGATCGTTCTTCCAGACGACCACGATGTGTATCAAGGCAATCTCTGGGGGCAGGGGGGCATCCATGCCGAAAGCCAGAACGATGGGGGCTATGTTCGTCCTGCCGAATGGGTCAAGATGGTGGAACGTACGCAGGTCGACAACCTGCCCGACACGGATCCCTACAACCCCTTGCAACCCGCCCCGCCGATCGCACAGGGCATCAAGCCCTACTTTACCGGCATGATCTATGGCCGGGTCGGGATTGCGATCATCGAAGACCGGAAGTTCAAGACCGGCCCAACGGATCCACCCCCGGAAGCCGAGCAGGAGCTGCTCGGTCCGCGTCAGCACGATTTCCTCGAAGCCTGGGCCAAGGACTGGAGCGGTCAGGAGATCAAGTTCATGGTTTCGCAGTCGCCCATTGGCAACCTGCATACGCATGCCAGTACGGGATATGGTTTTAGCGTTAACGATCAAGACACCCACGGCTGGCCGCTGCACCGTCGTAACGAGGCGTGGGAGCATATCCGCAAATCATTCATGTTCCAGCTTGCGGGCGACCAGCATTTGGCGACCGTGGCTCATCATGGCGTAGATGGGCCGCGCGATGCCGGCTACTCCTTCACCGTACCCGCACTGGCCAACTTTTTCCCGAGGTGTTGGGATCCGGTTCATAATGCCGGAGGAAAGACGAGTATAGTTAGCCCCTACACCGGTGACTTTTTCTTGGATGGAAACGGGTTGCTTCCCGACGGGATCACCCCGAACCTGACCTCCGATTTCCCGCACCACTTCAATATGCTAGCGGTCGGGAATCCGAGGCAATACTACAACCAGACCCGGGGCATCAACCCAACGGCCCTGCACGACCGCGGCGCGGGCTACGGCATTGTCCGGATCGAAAAATCCACGCGCAAGGTCACCTTCGAATGCTGGCCGCGTTTTGCCGACCCGGACCATCCATCCACGGGGTCGCAGTATCCAGATTGGCCCATCGTTATTTCCCAGTTCGACAACTATGTAAAAACCCCGGCGGGATATCTACCCGTCGTCGATACTGGCGATTCAGTTAATCCGGTCATCTGCATCACCGATGAAACCGTGGGTGAAACCATCTACAGCTTGCGGATTCGCGGCAACCGTTTCCTTGCCCCGGTCTATGCAACCGGAACCACCTACCGGGTCGAAATCTACGAAGGCGATGCCTCCACACCGACCACTACGCTGACGGGGCAGGCCGTTGATACGGACACCACGCACCAGATTGATCTCTTCGATGCGAGTGGGCGCAATGTGGTTGAAGGCCAGCCCGTTCGTCTGCGCTGGCAAGCACGAGGAAGTGCTGCGTTGGCAATCGATCAAGGCGTGGGGGATGTGAGTCTTTTTAATGCTTTGGGCAATGGTTATGTTGATGTCTCGCCCGCAGTGGACACCACCTATACGCTGACATCGATCAACGGGGTGGGGGGCGTCGAGCTGGCTAGTATCACGGTGCGGGTATTCCCGACCCGGGAAACCTGGCGCACCAACCAGTTCACGCAGATCGAACTAACCGATCCCTTAATTTCAGGCGATGATGCCGACCCCGACGGGGATGGGATCCACAACTGGCTCGAACACCTGCTGGGTGGCCTTCCAAAAACCTATTCTCCCGAAATTCTACCAATCAGCCGGACGTCCGAGAAACTCGAAGGGAAGCAGTATGCAATTCACGAATATACTGAACTAATTGAAACCGGTGAGGCGGCCTATGAATTTCAGGCTGGAAACGATCTGGTCGGATGGGAAACCGTCGTGCCGCCCGGTGTGGAAGAGATTGGCCGTGTTCCCGGAGGCATCGACATCCCCGACCGCGTTACGGCCCGTCAGTTACCTCCCTTCGAAGACGACACCCGCCCGCAACGATTCTACCGACTGAACATCATTGATTTAAGATAAGGAGAGAAATGAAAAAATACATAGTCCTATTAAGTGCGATTGCAACAGCCAGCCTGGTTTTGGCGGCGGAACGTCCCAATGTTCTCGTGATCATGGCGGACGATTTGGGCTACCACGATCTGGGCTTCCAGGGTTCGGAACATATCAAGACCCCGCACCTCGACCAGTTGGCCGCGCAGGGCATGCGCTTTACGGACGGCCATGTTGCGGCATCGGTTTGCAGTCCGTCGCGTGCGGGATTCATCACGGGCCGCTACCAACAGCGCTTTGGTCACGAAGCGAACTGTCCGCCCTCAAAATGGGGGATGGATGTGAATGAGCGCACGATCGGCCAGGCCTTCAAGGAACTGGGATATCGCACCGCAGTTTTCGGCAAGTGGCACCTCGGCAACCGGCCGGAAAGGTATCCGACGGCCCGTGGTTTCGATGAATTTTACGGCTTGCGCGAAGGTAGCCGGAGCTATTGGTACGATGCAAAGAAGACCGATAAGAAAGGCAATTCTCACGCTGCCGAGCACAATGGAGAACTAGCCAAATTTGAGGGGCACTTTACCGATTGGCTGGGCGAAAAGACGGTGGAGTTTATCGAGGAAACCGATACGCCTTTCTTCGCCTTCCTCTCCTTCACTGCACCGCATACGCCGTTGCAGTCGAAGCCGGATGATATGGAGGCGCTCGGACTCCCTAAAGATAACTATGCCGGATTGATCTACGGCATGGATCGTAATATTGGCGATGTGGTTGCTGCTCTCAAGCGCACCGGAAAACTCAACAATACCCTGATTTGGTTCCTGAGCGACAACGGCGGCACGGTTAGCCAAGCCTCTAACCTGCCCCTGGGCGGGAAAAAAGGCACCAAGTTTGACGGGGGGCACCGCGTTCCGTTCCTGCTCTATTGGAAAGACCACGTCCCTGCCGGGCAGGATTATAACGAAATGATCTCCTCGATGGATATTTTCCCCACCAGCGTTGCGGCGGCCGGAGGATCGCTCAAGCAAGAGCGCCCGCTCGACGGCGTGGATCTGATGCCCTATATCACAGGGAAAAAATCCGGTGCTCCGCACCAACAGCTCTACTGGCGCAAGCTCGAATGCGCCGCCATGCGCGACGGCGACTGGAAACTCATCCGCATCGAAGGACTCGACCTTGCGCTCTATAATTTAAAAGACGACATGGGTGAGCAAACAAACCTTGCCAACAAGATGCCTGAAAAAGTGGAGCGGCTGGAAAAAATGCTGGAAAAGTGGGAAGTCGGACTGACCGATCCCCTCTGGAAAGAAGGCGCAATGTGGACGAAAGTTCGCTACGAATACCACAAGGCTTGGTTCGAAACCGGCAAGCCGCCGTCGAAAAAGAAGAAAAAGTAAAAATGGAGATATGGATATGAAGAGCAAACTATTATTGGGATGTGTTGTAATTGTAGTGGCCAGCTTGGCTCAGGCGGCGGATCGCCCCAATGTGCTGGTAATCATGGCGGATGATCTGGGTTATCACGATCTGGGTTTCCAAGGGTCGGAACATATCAAAACCCCTAATATCGATCAACTGGCCGCGCAGGGCATGCGCTTTACGGATGGGCATGTGGCGGCATCGGTTTGCAGTCCGTCGCGCGCGGGATTCATTACGGGGCGCTACCAACAGCGCTTTGGTCACGAAGGTAATGCTCCACCGCACGCCAAGGGTATGGATGTGAATGAACGAACCATTGCCAATGCATTCAAGGCCTTGGGATATCGAACGGCGGTCTTTGGGAAATGGCACCTGGGTGATACGCCGGAATTCCATCCCAATGTCCGCGGCTTCGACGAATTCTACGGTCTGCTCGGCGGCGGGCGGAACTATTGGTACAACAAAGAGAAGAGCGATCGACCCGATTCGCACGATGCCAGTCAGCACAATGGTGAGCCGATTAAGTTTGAAGGCCATTTTACGGACTGGCTCGGCGAAAAGGCTGTTGAATTTATTGATGAAACCAAAGACCAACCCTTCTTCGCCTTCCTCTCCTTTACCGCGCCGCACACCCCATTGCAATCGAAGCCGGAAGACATGGAAGCGCTGGGGCTGCCCAAGAACAACTATGCAGGCTTGATCTACGGCATGGATCGCAACATCGGCTATGTGATCGAAGCCCTCAAGCGCAGCGGAAAGCTCGAGAACACCCTCATCTGGTTCCTTAGCGACAACGGCGGCATCGCCGGTCAATCCTCCAATGCGCCGTTGAGCGGAAAGAAGGGCTACAAATTCGAGGGCGGCCAGCGCGTGCCGTTCCTGCTTTATTGGAAAGGTCGCGTCCCCGCCGGAAAGGAATATGGCGAAATGGTCTCCTCGCTGGATATCTTTGCCACCAGCGTCAAGGCGTCCGGCGGTTCGCTCAAGCAGGAGCGTCCGCTCGATGGCGTGGATCTGATGCCCTACATCACCGGAAAGCAATCCGGCATTCCGCACCGGCAGCTCTACTGGCGCAAGCTCGACTGCGCCGCCCTGCGTGATGGCGACTGGAAGCTCATCCGCATCGATAACTATGGCTTTGCGCTCTACAACCTGAAGGACGACCTCGAAGAGCAGAAAGATCTCGCCGCGAAAATGCCGGAAAAGGTTCAACAGCTTCAAAAAATGATGGAAGCCTGGGAGGAGGGCTTGATGGAACCCCTGTGGAGCGAGGGCGAATACTGGGCTAAAGAGCGTTTTAAATACCACACCACCCGCTTTAAAAACGGCCATCCGCCCGTAAAGAAATAGCGCCTATGAAAAGCTCTATCTGCGCCACCCTTGCCCTGCTGGTCTCGACCGCCACGGCGGGGGTCGACTATA
>JAUXGY010000096.1 GCA_030621805.1 Kiritimatiellales bacterium
TCGTGCTGTTCGCGCCGCTGTATGTAGGGAATGAGTGTATTAACAATTGCCAATATTGCGGCTTTCGTTGCACGAACCGCGAGGTGGCGCGCAAGACGCTTTCGATGCCGGAGTTGGAACACGAAGTCGAGGCGTTGGTGAATCGCGGGCACAAGCGGTTGATCATGGTTTATGGCGAGCACCCACAATACGATGCGCAGTTTATTCATGATTCCGTACAGACGGTCTATGCTCAGAAGCATGGAAACGGTGAAATCCGCCGCGTCAATATCAATGCCGCACCGCTGGATGTTGAGGGCTTCAAGTTGGTAAAGTCGGCGGGGATTGGTACCTACCAGATTTTTCAGGAAACTTACCATCAGGAAACCTATAAGAAGCAGCATCCATCAGGACCCAAGAGCGAGTATCTTTGGCGGTTGCACGGGTTGGATCGCGCGCAGGAGGCGGGGATCGACGACATCGGTATCGGCGCATTGATGGGGTTGTTCGACTGGCGCTTCGAAACCATGGCATTGCTCTACCACACGATTCATTTGGAGGAGCGTTTTAACGTCGGGCCACACACGATTTCATTTCCGCGCATCGAGCCGGCCATCGGGACGGAGACGGCGAAATACCAAGGGGTAAGTGATTTTGATTTTAAGCGCTTGGTGGCTATTCTGCGTTTGGCCGTTCCGTATACGGGGCTAATTTTGACGTGCCGCGAGTCGGTTGAATTGCGCAACGACATCATCAAGTTTGGCGTATCGCAGATCGATGCCGGATCGGATATCGGTGTAGGTGCTTATTCGGCGCAGGATGAGGATTCATACAAGAAAAGCCAGTTTGTGCTTAACGATGGACGTTCGCTCGATCAAGTGATCCGCGAGCTGTGCGAGGCGGACTTTATTCCGTCGTTCTGCACGGGATGCTATCGGCTGGGTCGCACGGGGGAACATTTTATGGAATTTGCTGTTCCTGGATTTGTGAAGCGGTTTTGTACGCCGAATGCAGTGCTGACCTTCTTGGAATACATGGAGGACTATTCATCGCCCGAAACTAAGGGGGTTGGCATGAAGCAGGTTGAGCGAGAACTGGAGCGCATGCCCGAAGGCGATCAAAAAGTGCAGCTCGTTGAGCGCATCGAGCAGATTAAGCAGGGCGCTCGTGATCTGTATTTCTAGAAGATCAAATAGTGAACAAGGAATATTGAATGTCGAAGATAGATACTATTTTAAAACGGGCGCGGGCAGGAGAAGAACTGTCGGTGGAGGACTTGGTGGCGTTGCTATCGATTACGGAGGCGGACGAGCTACAGATGTTGTTTGACTGCGCCTATTTTCTCAAGGAGCAATATGTGGGCAAGATTGCCTATTTCCGCGGGATCATCGAGTGCAGCAACCTGTGCATTAAGGATTGCTACTACTGCGGTATCCGCAAGAGCAATACGAGCGTTGAACGCTTTCAGATGGATGAAGATGAAATCTTTACAGAAGCCGTTTGGGCGTATGAAGCGGACTATGGTTCCTGCGTGATTCAATCGGGCGAGCGCCAGGATGAAGAGTATATTTTGATGATCGAGCGGGTGGTGACTCGCATTAAAAAGGCGACGGATGGCAAGTTGGGCATCACGCTTTCGCTCGGCGAGCAGACCGAGGAAACCTATGCCCGCTGGCGGCAGGCTGGAGCACATCGCTATCTGTTGCGCATTGAAACCACAAACCCAGAGATTTATGCGAAAATTCATCCGGCGGATCATCTGCTTGAGGAGCGTAAGGCGTGTTTGGCTAGATTGCGGCGCACGGGCTATCAGGTCGGCACCGGAGTCATGATGGGCTTGCCGGGGCAGACCATGGAGGATTTGGCGAATGATATTCTTTTTCTTAAACAGATCGATATCGACATGGTTGGCATGGGGCCGTATATCCCACACTCCGATACGCCGATGGGTAAGGAGATTCCTTCGTATACCGATGAGCAGAAAAAAGATGCACTCCAGCTTGGGCTTAAGATGATTGCCGTGACGCGAATTGTGATGAAGGATATTAATATTGCCGCCGCCACGGCGCTTCAGGCACTGGAATATACCGGTCGCGAGCAGGGGTTGCGTTGCGGTGCCAACGTTATTATGCCCAATGTCACTGAAACCGACTTTCGCCCTAAATACCAGCTCTATGATAATAAGCCCTGCACCGATGAAAACTCATCGCTTTGTCGAGGGTGTCTAAGCGGGCGCATCAAAGGGATTGGTGAAACCGTGGGCTTTGGCGAGTGGGGCGACTCCCCCCACTTTCACTCGCGCAACGGAACAGAAGCTACGTAGTCTTCTTGGCGGCGCTGCGTTCCTGATGTTTTATTTTGCGCCGGATTTCCCTTATATCGGCCACTCCGTCGCCGATATGGGTTTCGCCTCGCTCATGAGCGAGTTGCATTTGGTGCTCACGCTCCCGAAATCGAATCTTACGACCTATTTCGCTTTTATCGAAGCAGTGAGGGCAACTTACCCCTTTTTCATAGTGATTCCCTTCTTTATCTTTGTCGGTAATCGGCATGCGGCAGGCATGGCATTGGTCGTATGAGCCTTTGGCAAGACGGTGGTCGACCGCGACGCGATTATCGAACACGAAGCATTCTCCCTCCCAAAGCGATTCATCCTCGGGGATTTCTTCAAGGTATTTCAAAATTCCGCCTTGGAGGTGGTAAACGTTCTCGAATCCTTGTTGTTTAAGATATGCGGTCGACTTTTCGCATCGGATTCCTCCGGTGCAAAACATGGCCACCTTTCGTTGTTTTGAAGGGTCGAGGTTTTGTTTTACATAGTTTGGAAATTCGCGAAAGGACCCGGTTTCAGGATTCACGGCGTTTTTAAAGCTTCCTATTCCGATTTCATAGTCGTTGCGGGTATCGATGAGCAAGGTCTCCGGGTCGGAGATTAGCGCGTTCCAATCTTTGGGTTCCACGTAGGTGCCGACGCTATGAAGGGGATCAATCCCTTCGACGCCAAGGGTGACAATTTCTTTTTTAAGGCGAACCTTGGTGCGGTAAAAGGGATTGAAATCCTCAAAGGATTCTTTGATTGTCAGGTTAGAAAGAGACGGGTTGTGCTTGAGCCACCTGAGCAATTGATCGATCGCCTCGCGCGATCCTGCCACGGTGCCGTTGATCCCCTCATCGGCTAGGAGCAGGGTTCCTTTGATGTTCTGTTTCAGCATCAATTCCAGTAAGGGTTGGCGCATGGATGTGTACTCATCCAGTGCGGCAAACTTATATAGGGCACAAACAACAATCGGCTTCATCAAACGCTCCTCATGGGTTAGCCATGAAAAAAAACTTCGCGGTGAATCTTCATTAGAGGGATGCCGCGCTCTTCCAACCACGCGCCAACCTCGTTGACCATGCTTTCAAGGCCGCAGCAGTAGTAGTGGTTTTGGGGGTCGAGCGGGAGGCGGTCGAGCAGATCGGTTACACGGCCATGGTGGTGCATTGCGGTCTCCTCGCGCGAAACGGCCAATTGCGTGGGGCAGTAATTATGAAGAGAGGCGTAGGCAATGGCATCGGCTTCATGGCGCACGCCGTAGAGACAGCATGCCGGAGGATTTTTAAACGTTTTTTGATAGGAGAGAAATGGGGCGATTCCTGTGCCGGTGGCAATAAAGCAAAAGGGAGCCTCGCCAATATCTTGGCCAGGACGGAACCAGCCGAAGGGGGGGCTAATGCGGAGGGTGTCGCCGGGATGGCGATCCTTGAGCCACGGGGAGACTTCGCCCCCCTCCATTTTACGGATCAGAAAGCGCAACTCGGTTTCGTCCGATCCGGAGGCAATGCTATAAGGGCGCGACTTATCGTCTGCCGTGTAGATTGCCGCGCAGTCGCCAGGGGTAAACACCAAACCGTTCCGTTCAAGCACGAGCTCAAATAGATCGGAATTGATCATTTTAACGGTGATGACCAGATGTTCCGTGTATTCCAAATTAATCATAGGCTACCGCTCGTCCATACTTAAGGAGCGTGGTTATCTAGGATCCTCGGACTAATTGCAACCCTGTCTAAATAGCAAAACGGGCCGTTTGACCGGAAGGGTTCAGCTTTACAAGTTGGTGATAGAGTTTCTCGGTTTCGGGCATGGGTATGCCTCTGGCCCTTGCAGAGCGCAGGGGATGCCCGTAGATACTCTCGATCTCCATGGGGTTTCCTTTGTCGAAATCAAGTTTCATGCTGGGGGCATAGGGCTCCATCTCTTCGGTATGCAACATCATCTTTTCAATAAAGGAAGGCTCGATTGGGAGAACGGATGCGGCGACGACTTCATGCATCAGGGTTTCGCATAGAGCACGGGTCGCAGGATCCCGAATCAGTGCGTCTGTTAACGCATTTCGGATGACGGATAGCCCGTTGAATGGAATATTCCAAACCAGTTTTTTCCAACGGGCCTGCGGAAGGTCTTTGATGATCTGAATCTCGATGCCGGCAGATTGCAGGGTAGCACCAAGCTGTTCAAGCCGAGGTGTGATACCACCCGGACGCCCGTCGGTGCGGTATTCGCCAATCGTGACGAGGCCATAGTCGAGATGCTGGACATGGCCGGGAGCAATCTTGTTTGCGCAAAGAAAACAGAGCCCGCCAAGTACGCGTTCTGCTCCAACAATCTGAGCGATTTCCTCTTCATTCCCCAGTCCATTCTGGAGCGTAAGTACTAGACCATCCTTCCTAAGTACATACGGCAGGATGTCTTTTAGAATAGAGTTGGATGTAGTTTTGAGAGCAACGATCACCACATTACATCGCGGCATATTTTTGGGGTCGTGATAAGCATTCACTTCCGGCAAGCGGAAGTCTCCATCGGGGGAATCGATAATGAGGCCGTGTTGGTAAACGTGGTCGTAGTCGCTGTGCAATAGGAAGTGGAGATTAAACCCGGCCCGCTGGAGCAAACCCCCATAGTAGCCGCCCACGGCTCCCGTTCCGATTATGGCGATTTCCTTGAAAGGTTGCATGGTGCGAGGATGAAAAATGGGTTGGACGGAAAAATAAAAACCGGATTCCACATGCTATTGGAAACCGGTTTTCTTCGTTCCTGGTGGAAGGTCAGGACTCTTTCAGTTGTAGTTTATTTCCTGACTTAATCCATTCGCCTAGGATAATTTTGCAATATGCGCCGGTCGAGAGCTGCATGGACGCCGCGCGTCGCTCCAACTCCGTGGCCATCTCCATTTTCATGTTGATGCCAATGGTCTTTGTTCCTTTTCCTGCCGGATTTGTAGACATGTACTACCTCCCTTTGTTTTATGGACTGTACTGCTCAATTCATATTTTGCAAACAGGAAAACCAAAAAAAATAAACTCTTATTTTACTGGTTCCCCCTAAATAACTCTTTGGTTTCTTGAAGCAGGAAGATCGGGGGGACGTTGAGTTTTATGTAATTTCTTCTAGCACGAAGAAGAGATTGTTATTTAACGCGTCTACCGCCGTTGGCGGATGGCTTCGTAGAGGAGGATTGCGGCGGCGGTAGACACGTTTAATGAGTCATTTTTCCCCAACATGGGAATAGCCACCTTCTGAGTCGCGCCTTCCATCCATTTTTGAGTCAACCCTTCATCTTCGGCACCGACTACAATGGCCACTCCTCTGCGCATGTCGGCATCGGTATATTCCTGTTTAGCATCGGGAACGGCCGCAATGGTTTGGATTTTCATACTCTTTAGCCACAGGAGGGTTTCCTCGGTTGAAGCCTCGGCAACGGGCATGAAAAAGAGGCTTCCGACGCTAGCACGAATCACGTTTGGATTGTTGATGTCGGTTTTGTGTCCGCAGACGATAACGGCGTCCACGCCAGAGGCATCGGCCGTGCGTAGAATCGTTCCCAGGTTTCCCGGTTTTTCCAGATTTTCGGTAATTAGAAGCAGGGGATGATCTGGAAGATCCAGTTCGGTGAGCGTTCTACCGACCCGTGGTGAGATCGCCAGCAAGCCATCCGGTGTGTCGCGGTATGACATTTTGCGGAAGGCGGCTTCTGAACATTGAAATGTGGAAATGCCTGTATTGCGAATGTCAGAAACCAGCTCATGGGCTTCGGAATCCAGAAAGAGTTCCGGGCAGAAATAAAACGCATCAAATCGCCATCCACTTGCGAGAGCGCGTTTGTTTTCGCGATAGCCCTCCACAAGCGTTTGCCCCGTTTCTTGCCGGACTTTACTTTTCCGAAGTTTAACCACGGCCTTCACGCGCGGGTTCTGCGGGCTTTCGATGTTTAGGGGTTTTTCCATTCGGCAACCAGTCGTTTCGCGAACAATGGAAGTTCGGGGTCTCTTGCTCCCATTCCGAGGATGGCATCACCGGATGCGGCACATTGTTCAAGTTTGTTTTTTAAAACGATATAATCTGGCACAAGCATCGCCGGGACGCCAGCCGAATTGAGGCGCTCAACAAGATCTTCTGACGAGGTCTTCCGCTCCACCGTTCCGCCTGCATAATAGACGGGAAGAATAAAAATCGAACCGCCGTTGTTTTTCCAGTGGTCGGTAAATGTGGATATAAAACCATCCATCCCCTGGGCCAGTGGCCTAAAGCCATGCGGTCGCCAAAAGGCGTGCACGGTTCCAAATTTTTCAGAAACGGCGGAGAGGGCGGCAGCAATCTTAGCGGGGTTGTGGGCAT
>JAUXGY010000007.1 GCA_030621805.1 Kiritimatiellales bacterium
AGCGAAGAGGCCCGCGGCTACAACTATTTCCTCGACTGACCCTGTTCAGTGATCTTTAACACCTGGACGGCGCGGTCGAATTGCTTCCATTGCACCTCTAAATCAAACAGGCGTGTACCGAAGACGCGGTCGGGGTCATTGACCTGATAGGCCGGTCGGGGATTGTAGGCGAGCAGGTCGGCGATGAGCTGCCGCAACGCCGGGCGTTTCTCGTTTTCCAGGGTATCGATGGCGGCGTCCGCCGACTCCGAAAACTCGACGGTATTGACGGGCTCGGGCGGATCGTCGGCAAAGGCTCCGGTGGCGGCGGGAATGCGGTCGGCATAAGGGATGTAGGGTTTAATATCGAGTACGGGGGTTCCATCGAGAAAGTCGCCGCCGCCGAGTCGTAGAACCGTCCCGTCCACGCCGAGAAGCTCAACCACCGACAGGCCGATCGGGTTCGGGCGGAAGTTGGAGCGCGATGCAAATACACCGACCCGTTCGTTGCCGCCGAGGCGCGGTGGTCGTACGGTTGCTTTCCAGGGGTGGTCCGCCGATTGGTGGAAGAGGAAGATAACCCAAAGGTGGGAAAATCCGTCCAGCCCGCGCAGGGCATCGGGCGTGTTGCAGGGCGGCAGCAACTCTAGCGTGGCCGTAGCGCTTTTCACCAATCCCGGCTGGCGGGGAATACCGAATTTTTCGCCGTAGCACGAATGGATCGTACCGATGGGCTTCAGGCTAAACTGGAAATCTGCTTCGTGTGGCATAGCGGGGCAATGTGGAAAAGCAACCGAGGGTTGTCAATCCGTATGTTTGGATTCCAATTTTATTACAAAACGGGGTTCTCTACTTCGGGAATCAGGACAGCCTCACGGCAGGAATGATTATGCTTCGAACACAACAACCCCTGACGATTTGGTTTTGGATGCGTACTTGGTGATGACGCAGACTCCGGGCATGAGTGCCCGGCGAAGGTCGAACAGAAGCCCTTTAAGGAAGCGCCCAGGGCTGGCACCGTCTTCCCGAAAGTATTTGATCCAAAAAATATGATCTTCTTGTTCCTGAGTGCTATTTATGATATTCAGATGTTCTAATGCTACAGGAAGCAGAATTTATGATCCAATACCCTGCCACTAAGCGATTCACCATTTACAAATACCGCCCACCGAATTTTTTCCACCTAAAAGGTGAAAAATAATGAAGAAACTCATTGGAAAAACCCAGAAACTGGTCAAAGGAATGCCCACGGCCGTGGTAGCAAGCATCTTGTTCCACGTCGGGCTTTTTGTGCTAGCGGGGGTGCTCGTCATCTTTACGATCGCCAGACCGAAGGAGGTGGTTTTTGAGCCGCCCCCACCGCTCAAGGTTCCCAAGATGCCGTTGAAAAAGCTGCAGGTTAAGATGAAGAAGCCTTCCAAACCCAAGGCGAGCGCAAAGATTACTGCGGTGGTCGACCGCCCCGATCTGCACGACATTCAGTTTCCGGATTTGGCGTCGAGCGGCATTGGGGCGGGTCTGGGCGGTTCCGATGTGGTCGACTTCAGCAGCCTGATCCCCCTGGATGAACTCGAGGATGTGTTCGGAAAGGAAACGTCGATCGGGAACGACCTCGAGGTAACGTTCTACGATACAAAGCGCTCCAAGAGCGGGCGTCTTGTAGTAAGTGATAACGAGACCGCCCAAAGCATCTTGCGGGAGTTTATCCGGAACGACTGGGATCCCTCCGCTTTTTCTCGGATTTATCGCGCCCCGAAGAAACGGTATGCCACGTGCATTGTCATGCCGGCAACCATGTCGTGGCGGGCACCCGCCGCTTTTGGAGAGCGGGATGCCTACCCAGGGTGCTGGATCGCCCTCTACAAGGGAAACCTTGTGCATACGGAGGATATCACGTTTCGCTTCTGGGTATCGGTTGAAGATGCAATGGGCATTCGGGTAGACGGGGAATATGTCCTCACCGCAGGTTTTCTCAACCCCGATGGCACCGAAGGCAGCGAAAGGGAAGCCAAAGTGTTTGAGGGGGCATGGCAACCGAGTTCCCTAGACTCACGTAAATATATCATATCAAACGACCGGGCCGTCGTCGGTGACTGGATCGAACTCAAGGCGGGTGAACCGAGGGATCTCGAGATCGTGTTGCGGGATAACCATGGATTTGGTTTCACGGCCATCGTGGCGGTACAGGTGAAGGGGGCCGAGTATGAACGGTCGAGCCAGGGCGGGCCGATTCTTCCGATTTTCAAGACAGATGATATCTCCTGGGACCTGCTGGATATAATTTATGCGGAGTTGGCGGAGAAAGAGATGATTTCCCTTACCAACGGGCCGGTTTTCCGCGATTATTGATTGTTTAATGGGATTGGAGGACGATGAGTAGATTGTGCATGAAACGAATACTAGGCCTTGCGCTATTGCTGATCAACGTTTGCATGGGAGCCGAGGTTCGGAGTTGGACCTTGGCAGATGGGTCTAGCTTCGAGGCGGAATACATCATTATCATGGGAGGAAAGGCCAACCTTAGGCTTCCTTCGGGAGAGATCGTAAAACTGGCACTAGATCAACTTGCGGCCGAAGACCGGCTCTATCTCGAGTTGAAGAATCCGCCCGAGTTTAGAATCGAGTTCGTCAGGGATCGCAGCCAAAAGGTCTTCGATTTAATGGCAGGCCAAGAGGACTACACGCTACGCCCACCGGAGTATCGTTGCCATTACGGGGTCAAGCTCAAGCAACGCGATACGTTTGCCTACAAACACGAACTTCATTTTGAGTTTTTTTCCATTGGCAAGGAGAGAGCTGGCTCCGGACTGATTCTCCTCGACCGGCAGGTTACGGATCCTTTTCTGCTGACCCGGGAGAATGGCTGGGAATATAAGTTTATGAGCAAGCGGGAGGTGGTGTTGCAAAACTACCTGTATGGGGATGGCCCTAGTGACGGGCATCAGAAGCGGGGCCGAAAATATTATGGCTATTTGATTCTTTTGCGGGATATCCACGGCCAGATCATTGCGATGGAAACCTCGCACGACTGGCTGAACGAAAACCTGGAAACCCTAATGGAACGGGGTGTCGGGAACTATATGGACAAGACCTGCACAAGAATATTCCCGACCCGCCCATACAACATACTCCTTGGGAAATAACGGGCAACGAAGCCATAGTAAATCTATCCACTATGTGACTACATCAACATCCTAATAAAACAGTGGATTCACTGTGCTGGAACCGCCATCAACCGCATTGTCACCGCTCTTCGCGACCGTGCCGGAAACACCACCTATATCATAAAAGGCGAGTAGGTCATCGCGTTATTCCTCAGGAACGGCAGTGATGCCGATTCAGTTTCCGATGCCATTGGGGGAAAGGGATGAATCGTATATCCTGACGGGTGGAAAAAGTCCGTGACCCGGTTTGGGGATTCACCTACTGTCCGGTTTTGGAGGATTTATGGATAACTCAGATACAGACCCAACCCATGATTTGTCGGATGTGGCCGATGCCACCGCAGGCGGTTCGTCGTCGCTCGAGCTTGGCCATGTGAAGAAGGTGCTTTCCGTTAAACTCGAAAAACCGGACATCCACTACACGTCCATCGCTGCGCTGGGTAAGGGTTCGTTTGGCTTGGTGCACTCCGCCGACGATACGTTGCTGGGCCGCGAGGTGGCGATCAAATCGCTCAAGAAGCATTTTCAGGAGGAAGAGGAGATTGTGGATCGCTTCCTAAAGGAGGCCCGCGGCACCGCCCAGCTTGAACACCCCAACATTATGCCGGTACACGAGATGGGGGTGACGGAGGAGCTGGGGGTCTATTTCACGATGAAAAAGATTGTGGGTGAAGACCTCAAGGAAATCCTCGATAAGCTGCAAGCGAATCTCGCTTTTTACGAGAAGACCTATCCGCTTAGTTTCCTGTTGGAGGTGTTTCTTTCGGTCTGCAACGGGGTGGCTTTTGCGCATAGCAAGGGGGTAATCCACCGCGACCTTAAGCCCGCCAATATCATGATTGGTGAATTTGGTGAAGTCTTGATTCTCGACTGGGGTTTGGTCAAGCAGCTCGGTGAGGATGAGGGTTCGGGAAGTAAGGTTAAATTACGCATGGACGAATTTGACGATGGCTCGCAGACGCTTGATGGGGCGGTTTCGGGAACCCCTAACTATATGTCGCCAGAACAGGCCGAGGGGCGCACCGCTGATATTGATTTCCAGAGTGATATCTACAGCCTTGGAGCCATTCTCTACCACATCCTGACCCACCGTCCTCCGTTTGAACGCACCCAATTGCGCAAGCTCCTTGAAAACGTAAAGACCGGAAACTTCGAGTCGCCGTGTAAACGTTGCCCGGAGCTCAAGATTCCACGCGAATTGGAGGCCATTTGCCTCAAGGCAATGTCGCTCTATCCGGTAAGCCGCTACCGCACGGTCGAACGGTTTTCTCAGGATATCCGCAATTATATAGGGCACTTTGACGTGACTGCTTATAAAGCACCCCGCTGGGTGCGTTGGTGGAAAACATGCAAGCGCAATCCCATCAAGTCCAGCGTGGCCGCGGCGGCTCTGGCGGTGCTGTTGCTCGCTTTCGGGGCGCAGCGCGCCATGCTTTACGGGAGCTATAGATACAATCGGAACCAGGCCGAGGTGTTTCGTGGGAGTGCCGCCGAGAACATACAGGCCGCCATGGAAGAATACAATGGGGTGCAGGAAATCTGCCGAACCGCCCATTCCCGTAGCGAATCGACAGAGGAAACGGCCGCGCGAAAGAGGCTCGATGATTTAGTTCGTGAAGTTAACCGGGAGCTTAATCTCGCCCGGAGCTATTATGAAAACGTACCCGAACCGTTTCAGCAGACGGCTTTGGTTCGCGCCGGGTTGATTGATATTGTGCGGCAGTGGATTGATTTTTCCCTCGCTCGAAAAGCGTACGCTGAAGCAGTGGGCCGGTTGATCGATGTGGAACGCCGTATCGAGCACTGGGGCGGCTCGTTGCACCCGGAGTCCGCCGCCTTTTTGGTCGACGTCCAGAAGCGGGTTATCGGCGATGGGGTGTTGGAGCTGGTCGAACCATCCGGCGTGGTCGAGGTGGAGATTTTCTCCGTGGACGAACATAATCCGCGCTTTACCCGGGGCGACCTAGTGGCCCGTAGTCGCACGTTTCCAAAGCGGATCGACCCGATCCGCAGGGGGTCGTACATTATGGATGTCGTATTGGAAAGCGGGAGCAAGATTCCCTATCCCATCTATATCGATCATGGTGAACACAAAAAGATCAAACTGGAGATCCCTTCCGCAATTCCAGAGGGAATGGCTTTTGTGCCAGAAGGCGCCTTTTTCTACGGCGGTGTAGAGTCTCGTTTCTATCGGCAGCATCGCATCGCATTGAAGGGCTTTTTCATTAAGCAGTACGAAGTGACCTTTTCGGAATACATCGAATTCTGGAAAACTCTCGAGGGTGGGGCGAAACAAAAATATGTCGGACGCATTCAGTTTAACGAAAGCGAACGAAAATTCCATGTAGCATGGGATGCCTCCGGCCACTTGCTCGATGAACGATTGTCGCTCGCGATGCCTGTGGTTGGAATCACGCGCGAAGCCGCCGTTGCTTACTGCAACTGGCTCAGCGAACAGCGCGGGGCAGCGATCCGCCTGCCGACCGCCGAAGAGTGGGAAAAGGCGGCACGCGGGGTGGATGGCCGGCGCTATGTCTGGGGGAACGGGTTAAACGAGCGGCTGACCCTGAGCAAGAAAAATGCGCATGGGAAAAAGAAGTATCCCTTCTTGGCACCGCCCGGAAGCTTTAAGCTCACTGACCAGTCGATCTACGTAGTCTATGATCTGGCAGGCAACGTGCGCGAGATGACCTCGACCCTGCTGCCGGGTAGCGACACCCTGTATCAGATCAAGGGCGGAAGCGCCTTCACGCCCGCCACATTCCTTCCGTGCTGCTACGCCTCCGACACCCCTGTTGTTCCGTCCGATGTTGGTTTCCGCTACATCAGAGAGCTTCCTGAAAAATGACGAAAAGAACCGAAGCCCTCCAGATGGTTAAATCGCTTCAGTCCCGCTTGGTTGCAGGGTTGGAAAAGCAAGCAGGGCTCCCCTTCATGGCTACTGAATGGCACCGCGACGGGGGGCGGCACGGGGGTGGCGTTCGCTTTGGGCTCGCTGACAGCACATTGCTGGACCGCGCCTCGGTTAATGTTTCCCAAGTCCACTACGAGGGTGAACCGGAGCGTAAGCTCGCTTCCGCTACGGCCCTCTCCACCATCGTGCATCCCGCCCATCCGCGTGCTCCTTCGGTGCATATCCACATGAGCTGGACGGAGCTTAAAAGCGGCACCAGCTACTGGCGTATCATGGCTGACCTCAATCCCGCCATCCCCAACCCTAGGCATACGGAACGGGTCATAGAAGGCCTCCGGAAAGCGTCGCCCAGCGTGTTTGACGAAGCGGAACAGCAGGGGAATCGCTACTTCTTTATCCCGGCCCTCGAGCGATATCGTGGCGTTGTGCATTACTATCTTGAAAACTACAACACGGGAGACTTTGCTGCGGATGAGGGTCTTGCCAAACGGGTTGGCGAGGCCTCCATCGATACCTACCTTGAATTGCTGGGCGAACCCCACTCGCCTGCTACGACCGAGGAGATTGCCATTCAGCGGGCCTACCACACCCTCTACTTTTTTCAGGTGCTCACTCTCGATCGCGGTACGACTGCCGGCCTGCTGGTGCACAACCAAAATGATCTAGGGATCCTTGGTTCACTCCCGCCCCGAATCAACAAAAACCTGCTCGCCTCTTGGCGGTCGCGGATGGAACCTCCACAAGGCAAGCTGCTCGACCGTCTCCTCGCCGAGTTGCCCAACACAGGAACGTGCATCATCGACGATGAAATAAAACAGAAGCTGGCCGATGCTGTCCGAGCACACTACCAAAACAATCCTGAAGCACTTGGATTACAGGCTTCGGGAAATTCCTCCCCGCCTACGATCAATAACCATCGGTAAGGGGAGGTTCTAAGGCTGGGTGGACGCCGCTTGGACCGCCGGGGAT
This sequence comes from Kiritimatiellales bacterium, assembly GCA_030621805.1. Taxonomy (GTDB): domain Bacteria; phylum Verrucomicrobiota; class Kiritimatiellia; order Kiritimatiellales; family Pontiellaceae; genus Pontiella. Next base: position 7,027 of record JAUXGY010000007.1, read on the forward strand.
TTCTTCAGGTCGATCATATCGGAGAGAATATTGAGGGTTTCGGTCAGTACGAGATCCTTGCTGTCGTCTTCCTCTTCTTCAGGATCTGTTAGAAGGGAACCACTCTGGATGTCGTCGAGCTCCTTTTCGGCCTTGGCTTCGGCGATACGGCTTTCGAGCGAAAGGGATATGGTTTTGGTTTCGAAGCGTTCCTTGAGGCGTTCGCGTCGGGCGAGATAGCTTTGGAACTCGGAATTATTTTCAAGCCGCTCGGTGGATTGTTCGGAGAGCAGGGGCAGGAGCTCAGTTAACCCGGTGGCGGTGCGATACATCGCTTTGCGGACGGAATCCCACGGCAGGGCGTGTTCGAGCGAGTCTTCGCCTAGATCCATTACATCGAGATAGGAGGGGATGATGATATCGGGGGTTACGCCCTTGAGCTGGGTGGAGCCGCCGTTGATGCGGTAGAAGCCAGCGGTGGTGATTTTGAGCGAGCCCTGGCGCTTTCCTTTCAGGGGAATCAGGGTCTGAACGGTGCCTTTGCCGTGCGTCTGGCGGTCGCCGACGATGATGGCGCGCTTATAGTCCTGCAGGGCGGCGGCAAGAATCTCCGAGGCCGAGGCGCTGAGGCGGTTGACGAGCACGATCATGGGGCCGTCATAATTGGTTTCGGGATCGATGTCAGGTAGCACTTGGATGCGGTCGCGCTCCTTGACCTGAACGATGGGACCGGAGGCGATGAAGAGCCCGGCGATATCGATGGATTCGACCAGCGAGCCGCCGCCGTTGTTGCGTAGGTCAAGGATGAGCCCTTCGATGGCTTCGTGCCTGAGCTCCTCGATAAGATTGCGTACATCGGTGGATGAGCGGCGCGCGGTTTTATCCTTCTTATTGGTGGCCGAGAAGTCGGCATAGAAGTCGGGGAGGGTAATCACACCTAATCGGCGGGTGGTGCCGTCGGCCAGCTCGATCTCGCGCACTTTGCTTTTAGCGGCTTGCTCCTCTAGTTTTACCTCGTCACGAATGAGGTCGATTTTCTTGGTGCGTGTTCCCGTCCGGTCGGAGGCGGGGATGATGGTTAGTACCACTTTTGAATCCTTTTCGCCCCGGATGATGCGGACGGTTTTATAGAGTGGGCGATGGAGGATGCTCACGGGTTCCTTGTCATCTTGCCCGACGGCAATGATTCGGTCGCCGGCCTTGAGCCGTCCGTCTTGGTCGGCCGGGCCGCCGGGAATGATACGAACGATGCGGATCATGCCATCGTCGGGGCGCAGCAGGGCGCCGATGCCGACGAGTGAAAGTTTCATGTTGATGTCAAAGTCTTCGACGCTACTGGGCGACATATAGTCGCTGTGCGGATCGTAGACGTGGGAGAAGGCGGAGAGATAACGCTGCAGCAACATTTCCTCATCGAAGGTTTCCATGGTGATCTTAAATTGTTTGTAGCGCTCGAGAATGAATTCTTCGGGGGAGAGCTTGGCGGTTTCGGCCGCTTCGTCGTATTCGCCTTCCGCACTGGCGTCGATATGGGTGATAATGGTTTCGGCGGAATCGACGGTGTTGGTGCTGATGGCCTCCTCCTCTTCCTCGGTATAGACCTGCTTTGAAACGAGGCGGGTCACGTATTCATTTTTAATGCGCTTTCGCCAGAGATCATTCCACTCAGCCTCATTTTGAGCCCATGCGGCATTCTTGCGGTCCCACAGGAAGGTTTCTTCAATCGAAGTGTCGAAACTCTCTTCCAGGGTTTTTTCGATGAAGGCAGTGCGGTTTTCGATCCGTTCCATCAGGACGTTGAAGACATTTTCTGCAAAGGCAATGCTTCCTTTTCGGAGCTGTTTGTTGAGGACGTTGGCATCCTTGCTGAAGGCGTCGATATCGGACTGGAGAAAATAGCTTCGGGCTGGGTCGAGCGAATCGATGAAAAGGTTGTAGGCGTTGGTAGAAATGTTTTCGTCGAGCGGGAGCTGGTTGAGGTGGTAGAGCGGCAACGAGTAGGCCACAGACCGGGAAATTTTCTTCACATCCAGCTCTTCCTTACCCGCGTAGCTTCCAACGAGCGGAAGCAAGGCAAGAAGTAGTGTGGCCGCAATACTTGATTTGAGTCTCATAGATATCCTTTTTTCATCCAAACGAAGCAGAGCACCATATCCGCTGATTCCGGGGTTGACAAGCCGACTTTTGGAGATAAATTGCTCGGTTTTTGTTTTTCACCCAGCATCCAATGATTGTATCTTCATCCACCCAAAACCCTTTAAATCGGAGTATACAATGACCGTAAAATTAACCGAACGTTCAGAATGGAAGGTGCTTGAAACGCATTATTCCGAGATGAAGGGCGCGCACCTGCGCGGTCTTTTCGAAGATCCTACCCGCGCCGCGCAGTTTACCCTCCAGGCCGAGGCCCTGAGGCTTGACTATTCCAAGAACCGGATCACCGCCGAGACCATGGAGAAGCTCATCGCCCTGGCCGAATCCGCCAATCTTGGAAAATGGATCGAGGCCATGTTTTCCGGCGAAAAAATCAATGCCACCGAGAATCGTGCCGTGCTGCATGTTGCGTTGCGCGCGCCGAAGGATGCGGTGATTAAAGTGGATGGCGAGAATGTGGTCCCTGCCGTTCATGCCGTGCTGGATCAGATGGCGGAGTTTTCCGGAAAAGTGCGTTCCGGGGAATGGAAAGGCCATACCGGAAAGGCGATTAAGAACATCGTCAATATTGGTATCGGCGGCTCGGATCTCGGTCCCGTCATGGCCTACGAGGCACTCAAACCCTACACGGACCGCAATCTCAATATCGTGTTCGTCTCCAATGTCGACGGCACACATATTGCCGAGGCGCTCCAAGGACTGGATGCCAAGGAAACCCTCTTTATCGTCGCTTCAAAAACCTTCACCACGCAGGAAACCATGACCAATGCGCATTCCTCCCGCGTCTGGTGCTTGGAGGCCCTCAAGGATGAATCGGCGATTGCCAAGCATTTCGTGGCGCTCTCCACCAACGCCGCCGCAGTCTCCGAGTTCGGGATCGACACCGCCAATATGTTTGCCTTCTGGGATTGGGTCGGGGGGCGCTACTCGCTCACCTCCGCCATCGGCCTTCCGCTGATGTTGGCCGTCGGTTTGGAAAACTATCTCGAACTCCTCGCAGGCTACCATGCGATGGATACGCACTTCCGCACTGCGCCGTTGTCCGAAAACATGCCCGTGGTCCTCGCGCTGCTTGGCATTTGGTACAACAATTTCTTTGAAGCCGCTACGCAGGCCATCCTTCCATACGATCAATACATGAGCCGCTTTGCAGCCTACTTCCAGCAAGGCGACATGGAGAGCAACGGAAAATCCACCACCCGATCCGGTGAAAAGGTGGAGTGGCAGACGGGTCCCGTCATCTGGGGTGAGCCCGGCACCAACGGCCAACACGCCTTCTACCAACTCATTCATCAGGGTTCTAAACTTATTCCATGCGACTTTATCGGGTTTTGCAAGTCGCAGAACCCCATCGGGGATCACCACATTAAACTGATGGCCAATTTCTTTGCACAGACCGAAGCGCTGGCCTTCGGAAAAACAGCAGAGTCGCTTGAAGGCGAAGGGGTTCCTTCCGAGTTGATTCCGCACAAAACCTTCGAGGGCAATCGACCCACCAACTCCATCATGGCCGAAAAGCTGACCCCATCCGTCCTCGGTCAGCTCATCGCGCTCTACGAACACAAGATCTTCGTGCAGGGCATTGTTTGGGATATTTACTCTTTCGATCAATGGGGCGTTCAACTGGGCAAGGTACTCGCTGCTGAAATCCTTCCCGAGCTTGAAGGCGGCACCGAGTTGGCGCATGACGCCTCCACCAATGCGCTTATTGAATACTTCCGCGAAAATCAGTAAGCCGCCGGAAAAGCCCCCCAAGCGGGTGAAATAGAAGCGAAGTAAGAGTAGGCATACATCGAAGAAAAGGGTCAGAATAAAACTATCACACCCTATAGGGTGTGATAGTTTTTCTTGCTCGGAAAGGGAGGTAAGCCCGGCCGCTTAAACAAGGTCGGGAAGGCATATTGAATCCCTGTGCGGGGTCTGAACACGCTATTTTGCGAGAGGAATAAGGCGGAACTTGACCATTCAGCCTTATCCTGCTCGGTTTAGTCTTCCAACGATTGGAAGATTTCGTTCCAATGGTTGAAAAGGAGAAGAGATGAAACAAGAAGAGGTTTTAAAACTATTTGAGGAAACCGGCGCATTACTCAGTGGGCATTTTGAGTTGCGTTCGGGGCTACATAGCAATCAGTTTTTTCAGTGCGCGCATTTGCTGCAGCATCCCCGGGTTTCGGCACGGCTGTGCGAGGCGTTGGTCGAGAAGATGAAAGGGGAGCTTCAGGACTTGAAAATCGACACGGTGATTGCGCCGGCAATGGGAGGAATCACGATTGGTCACGAGGTGGCCCGGTCGCTGGGACTGCGTTTTATTTTTGTGGAGAAGGAGGATAACGTCCTGTATTTGCGTCGGTTCAAGATTAACATGGGGGAGCGTTTTGTGATTGCCGAGGATGTGGTGACACGCGGGGGGCGCGTACAGGAAACGATTGATATTGTTGAGGAGAATGGCGGGGTGGTAGCGGCGATTGGTATTTTGGTGAATCGTAGTGGGGGAAAAGCCTCGTTCAATGCTCCGCTGGTCAGCCTGCTGGAGATGGAACCCGTCACGTATGATCCCGCCAACTGTCCGCTCTGTAAAGAGGGTTTGGAGCTGGTACACCCGGGGAGTAAGTAGGGGTGTATTGGTGTATGGGAGTAGGGGTGTTTTTTTAACCCCCATACTCCGTAACACCCGCACTCCCTTACGTAAATAAATTGTCTAGTCGCTTTGACTTGTCGGGGGCAAAGGGGTAAATTCCCCGACTGTTTTTAAAAATTTGAATAGGAGGTCGCCGGTGTCGCATCCCTTGGAATCGATAGTAGCAGTGCAGAAGAAAGATCGTAGACTCATGAAGCTCATGCGTGAAATTCGCGATATCCCGCAACGAAAGAGCGATATTGAAGCACAGTTGGCCGGATCGGCACAAAAACTGGAAGTCGCCCTCGATAGTAAAAAACACACGGAAGTGACATTGAAAGAGCAGGAGCTGGAGGTTGAATCCCTTAAAGAACGGATCACCAAATACAAAAACCAGCAGATGGAGGCCACCACCAACGATCAATATCGCGCCTTCGTTAAGGAGATCGGAACCGTTGAACGTGAGATCACCAATCTTGAAGACAAAGAGATTGTGCTGATGGAAGCCCTCGAAAAGGGGAAGACCATCGTCGCGGAGTGTGAGGAAAAGCTGACCGGCGAAAGGGCCGGTATAGCCGATGAGTTGGGGGAGTTAGATGCTCGTGCCTCCGAACTAACGGAAATGCTGGACCAGATGAAAGCCGATCGTGCGCGCTCGGCGGAGCAGTGCGATAAGGCGATTCTTCAAAAATACGTGCGCATTATGAATAACAAGCGCGACTTTGCGATCGTCATGGTTGAACCGGGCGGTCATTGCGGGGGTTGCCACATGAAACTTCCTCCACAAGTAACCAACGATGCACGCAACCCGACGAAGATCGTTGCATGCAACTTCTGCGGCCGCATTGTTTATAATCCATAACATAGGTGAGAACGGTAACCGTTGAGTCGTCATGATTTCTCCTTCACCACGACTCCCGTTTCACGCATCATTCTTTTGACAGGCAGGGTGTATCGGTCGCTCTTCGCTTCGGCGGAGGGAGGAAAGTCCGGACTCCACAGGGCAGGACGTTCCGTGGTTAACGCGGGAACCTCTGTGCAATATCGCAGGGGATGGAAAGTGCCGCAGAAAATAGACCGCCGGCCCGCTCTTTGAGCGGGAAGGTAAGGGTGAAAAGGTGGGGTAAGAGCCCACCGCCCCGAGGGCAACCGAGGGGGCAGGGTAAACCCCGTCCGGAGCAAGATCAAATAGGGAACAAGGAGTTGCTCGCTCCGTTTAAGTTCCGGGTTGAACGCACTAGATAAATGACTGACCCCGCAAGGGGAACAGAATCCGGCTTACCGCCCTGTCTGTCTTTTTTTGCCCGGCGTGACAATGAATGTGTGACGGGGGAGGGCTCGCGCCTTATTTTTTTGGAGGCTCTCCCTTCATGAAGACTTCGTAGGCCATGCGATCGAGGGCTTTTCCGTTGGAGAGCTCCAGCTTCTTTTTAATATTGATGCGGTGGGTGTCGACCGTGTTCTTGCTGATATTGAGTTTGTTGCTGATATGCACCGTATTGAGGCCTTCGCCAACGAGCTTGAAAACATCTATTTCACGGTTGGAAAGATGGTCTAGCAAACTGCGGGGTTCGGTGGGTTTCCCGTCTTTCTTTTTGCAAAGGCGAACCATAACCTCATCGGAAAAGAAAAGGTGACCTTCCAGGATGGTATAGATGGCCTTCTTGAGGGTAGATGGACGGGATGATTTCATTACATATCCATGGGCACCCGCACTGGCTACCCGTTCCCCAAAAAGTTTTTCCTCGGACATGGAGTAGACGAGAATTTTTGTTTTCGGATATTGGGCATGAATTTTTTGAACGAGGTAGATGCCATCGGAATCCCCCAGAGAGAGGTCAAGAAGAATGAGATCCAAGCGCTTGGTGTTAAGAAAATCCATAGCCTCCACGGCAGAGTTTGCAGACGCGGCGATAGAAAGACGATCTTCAGATGCCAACACGATCTTCAATCCGCTGTGAATGATGGGATGGTCATCAACGACCATGAGGGAATATATTGATCTTTCCATTTAGCGTTCCTTGTTGCTTATAAAACAAAGACTTTGCTCTAAATCGGATAAAAAGGAAACATTTTTTTCACAGATATATTCTACGCATGAGTGGAGGTAGAGATCGAACTCTTATTGATTGGAGGCGGAGTCGTTATGTTTTTCAGGAAGCATCCCCTTGGTCAGAATACCGATCAGGACGGCAGTACAGAGGTATTCGAACCAACGGGGTTCTTCCCCGCAGGCACAGGCGGCTTCACCGATTCCCAACGAGATATCCATGGTGTTAATGAGAAATCCTGCTCCGAGTGCGCAGAGCGCCAGAGTGGCGAGGAAAACAAGGAGTTGTTTTTTCCCAATGATATCCCACAGCGTAGTGAGGGTCGCTGCGTTGGTGGCCGGCCCTGTAATGAGAAAAATCAACGCCGCACCCGGTGAGATCCCGGCCTTGATGAAGGCCAGCGCAATCGGAACCGAGGCCGAGGAGCAGACGTAGAGCGGGATGCCGATCACGAGCATAATGAACATGGTTATCGGCGAATCGCCTAGATCTGCAAAAAAGTTTTCCGGAATAAGACCGCTTAGGATCCCGGAAAGGAGGATCCCGAGAACAACGGCCCGAGAAATGGAACGCGGCAGTGTAAGAAACCCGTAGGTCAGCATCCGCTTCAACAGGTGTTGCTGGCCGGGTGCGCAGCACTCCTCCTCGCACTCGACGGGTTCTTCCGTTTCCTTTGGCGACGCTAGAGAAACCGCCGTGCCGCACAGAATACCCGAAACAAAAGCAATCCCCGCGCGGAACACCGCAAAGACTCCGCCGAGCAGGGCATAGGTAATCATAAGCGAGTCCACGCCGGTTTGGGGGGTTGAGGCTAAAAAGGAGGCCGTTGCTCCCCGGCTGGCACCATGCTTGCGCAGTGATGCCGCCAACGGGATCACCCCGCACGAACAGATGGGCATCGGCACACCGATGAGTGCCGCCTTAAACGATCCCAGCCATCCGTTTTCGCCGAGGTGCCGTCGCACATAGTCGCGCGAAATGAGCACAGAGAGCACCCCCGCCATTAGAAACCCAAACAAGAGATACGGGGCCATCTCCACAGTGATGCCCAGCGTTTCCTTCAGAATGTTGAGTAGCATGCTCATTTTCTAAACCTTTTTGATACGCTATACGTCTTCGCTTAGAGTGGAGCAAGCCTTATTTAGAGGAGAGGCGGCAGGGGCAGGTGTCCGATCCTGATATAGGTTGTCACTTTGGAAAGGAGTAAATCCAAAGTGAAAGAGAGTACCGCAATAAGATATAGTGAGGCATTTAAACGCCAAGTGGTTGATGAGATTGCTCGGGGCAAATTTACTTCGCCCTATAAAGCGCAGCAGGCATATGGTATCCGAGGCCAGACCACGGTTACGAAATGGATCAGGAAATACGGCAGGGACGATTTGCTGCCCAAACGGATACGGGTTGAAACGATGGAAGAAATTGACCAGCTCAAGGAAGCCCGCAGACGGATACGGGAACTCGAAGCCGCTCTGGCCGACGCGCACATTGACAACTGTCTGGAACACGCTTTTCTGGAGATCGCCTGCGAGAGGATGGATGTCGACATGGATAACTTTAAAAAAAAGAACGCGTTGACGCTGTCGGACGTACGCAGGAAGCGGGGGCTCAAATGAACCTGAAAGCCAGCATCGCCAAACTCTGCAAAAAGACCTACATGAGTCGCCAGAACTTCTACAAGGGGCACCAGAAACGTGTCCGCCGGGAGGTGGACGGCGACCTGATCGAGGAGCTGGTTCGCGCCGAGCGCATGGTGCAGCCGCGCTTGGGTGGGAAAAAGTTGCATCGCCTGCTCAAGCTGGAGCTTGAAAAGGCCGACGTTCGGATCGGTCGGGGTCGTTTTTTCGAGGTGCTTGGCGAGCGGGGACTTCTTCTTGACCCCTTGCCCAAGGCACCGAGGACGACGAACAGCCGCCACAGCCTGCCGGTCTTCAGGAACCTGTTGGCGGACATGGGGGTGGACGCTCCGAATCAGGCCTGGGTTAGCGACATCACCTACATTCGTACGGATGAGGGTTTCCTCTATCTAAGCCTGATCACCGATGACTGGTCGCGCAAGATCGTCGGCTACCATGCTGGGGACACGCTGGAGACGGAAGGCTGCCTAAGGGCTCTGGAGCAGGCCGTGAAGGAGCTTGTGGATGGAATGTTTCCTCTGCACCACTCGGATCGGGGATGCCAGTACTGTTCGCACCTGTACACCGGCAAGCTGCGCGAATACGGGCTGGGGATCAGCATGACCGAAGAGCTACATTGCTACGAGAACGCCAAGGCTGAACGGGTCAATGGGATCTTGAAGCAGGAGTATTTCCTTGGCGGTTGCTTCCGGACGAAACAGCAGGCGATCAAGGCGGTAGATCAGGCCGTGTGGCTCTACAACACGCGCCGTCCGCACCAGTCGTTGAAATACGAGATTCCGGCTGTTGTTCATGAAAAACTTAAAAAGGTTGTGTAAATATTTTCTCCCCCTCCTCCGGAGGAGGGGGAGGTGCTCCCGCTGGGAGCACCAGTCGGAACGGCTCCCCCTTTGGGAGCCTCGAACAGAACAAACAACAGAGCTAAAAGTGACAACTTAAAACTAGGACTGGACAGTCGCGCCGAGGCGTCGGTCCGTAGTGCTTTGTCAGTAGTCCTTGATATGTGCAGTCCCTAGTACTTAGTCAATAGTGCCTAGTGCTTTGTCAAACTACAATCTT
>JAUXGY010000487.1 GCA_030621805.1 Kiritimatiellales bacterium
TTCGAACAATTCCTCGCCTACACCGGGGCGCAGGATGCCAAAATCAACTTTGCGCGCGTCGCCAACTTCAATAATCCCGACCATCCCGAACTACAGGATTTCGGCGAGGTTTCATTAACGGCCGACAACGGCGCATCGTTCTACTGCCGCATGGACTGGTTCACCCCCGTCGGCTCGCCCGTATGGGGCGATGGCCGCACATTTGTGATTGGCACCAACGGCACGCTCGAAGTCCGAAAATACATGGATCCGGGCAGGCAAGCACCCGACAGCCGCATCTTCCTCACGACCGAAACCGAACAAGAAATCGAGTGCCACGGAAACGTCGGCTTCCCTTTCTTCGGCGAGTTGATCCTCGACGGCCTAAACCGCACCGAAAACGCCATGACACAAGCCCACGCCTTCAAAGTCGCCGAGCTTTCGCTCAAGGCACAGGCGATTGCCGATCAGAGCTTGTAGTACTGCTCCCACCCTTTTCGGGGCGTGTCCTGCAACAGGCTATCGGCAAACTTGTTGTTGGTGATTCTCTTTTTCTTGCGATCGAACTCCAGCGTTCCGCCAAGACGCTGCGCGAGACACCCGAGCGCAAGCGTCTGCGAGAGTGGCCCTGCGATGGAAAAGGGCGAGCGCGTCTGTTCGTCGCCCCGGCAGGCGAGCAGGAAGTTTTTAAAATGGTTGGAGTTTTTGCCAAAATCGCGCGGTAGTTTCCCAACCTCCAACAGACCTCTCATTTTTTCATACGGGATCATCTGTAGCGGACTGCTGTGGCTCGTCCCATGGAAAACCGTTTCCTTTGAATAGATAAACTTACCGGGGCGGTCGGCCTTCCGATCTCCAAATTCTTCTGGAATGGGCGGGAGGTTCCCTTGTCCGTCGTACCAGTCAATATCCATCGCAGGCATGCTTCCACGCGCGGGAAATCCAAAGTTAATAATGGATGCCATGGGGTAGACGAATTTATTCGCCCCATCAATTTTCTTCGCGACGAGCCTAGAAGGTAGCCCTAGCTCAAGAAACTGATGGATGGTATCAAGCACATGCGCTCCCCAGTCGCCAAAGCAACCCGTGCCGAAGTCATACCAGCCACGCCAGTTTCCGTAGTGTAGGCGTTCGCTGTACTCATGCGGCTGCGCTGTACCGAGCCAAACGTCCCAATTGACGGTGTCAGGCTTGGTTTCCCCGGTCGGGAACCCCTTCACATCGCCCCACGGATGCCAGCGGCGCCATTTGTTCATATAGGCATCAACATGCGTGACATCCTTGATGATGCCAGCCTCTTTCCATGCCTTGAACTGGAAATAGTTGGTTCCCGAATGCCCCTGGTTGCCCATCTGTGTGACCACTTTATATTTTTTTTCTGCAGCCATCATGAGCTCGCACTCCAGAAATGTACGCGCCATCGGCTTTTCCACATAGACATGCTTGCCTAACGCCATGGCAGCCATCGTGATCGGAAAATGAGAATGGTCGGGAACACAGACGATGACCGCATCGATCTCCTTCTCCATTTTATCGAACATCACCCGGAAATCCTGAAATTTGCGGGCTTCCGGAAACAGGGATTCAATCTG
>JAUXGY010000089.1 GCA_030621805.1 Kiritimatiellales bacterium
TGAACCGAAGCCCTGGTGAATGTCGGCCGTAACTATAACGGTCCTAAGGTAGCGAAATTCCTTGTCGGGTAAGTTCCGACCTGCACGAATCGTGTAACGATCTTCGCACTGTCTCAACAACCATCTCGGTGAAGTTGTAGTTCCGGTGAAAATGCCGGATACCCGCGGCAGGACGGAAAGACCCCGTGCACCTTTACTGTGATCTGACATTGGATTTCGGTATTTCGTATGTAGGATAGCTGGGAGGCTTTGAAGTGTATTCGTCAGGATACATGGAGCCATTAGTGAAATACCAGTTTCGGTATATTGGAATTCTAACCACGAACCCTTGAATCAGGGCGTGGAACAGTGTCTGAGAGTCAGTTTGACTGGGGCGGTTTCCTCCCAAAGAGTAACGGAGGAGCACAAAGGTACCCTCAGCATGGTCAGCAATCATGCGTAGAGCGTATAGGTATAAGGGTGCTTGACTGCGAGACCTACAAGTCGAGCAGGTGCGAAAGCAGGTCTAAGTGATCCGGTGGTAGCTAGTGGTAGCGCCATCGCTTAACGGATAAAAGGTACGCCGGGGATAACAGGCTGATGATTGCCAAGAGTCCACATCGACGCAATCGTTTGGCACCTCGATGTCGGCTCATCGCATCCTGGGGCTGGAGAAGGTCCCAAGGGTTTGGCTGTTCGCCAATTAAAGCGGTACGCGAGCTGGGTTCAGAACGTCGTGAGACAGTTTGGTCCTTATCCGCCGTGGGCGTAGGAAGTTTGAAGAGATTAATCCTTAGTACGAGAGGACCAGGATTAACGTGCCTCTGGTGTTCCAGTTGTCGTGCCAACGGCATCGCTGGGTAGCTATGCACGGAAAGGATAAGCGCTGAAGGCATCTAAGTGCCAAGCCCCCTCTGAGATAAGACTTCCCTTTGATCTTCGGATCATCTAAAGACTCGTTCAAGACTAGGACGTTGATAGGCTGGGCGTGAAAGTACAGTGATGTATGAAGCTAACCAGTACTAATTAGTCGTGAGGCTTGATCTTTATATTTCAAGTTATATAGGCGTACATGCGCTTTGCGGTTTTTCCAATATTATGCAATTGTTTTTAAATTTTAAACAATTTTCCGGTTACTATAGCGAGGAGGAAACACCTGTTCCCATACCGAACACAGAAGTGAAGGGCCTCAGCGGCGATGGTACTAGGGGGTAGACCCTGGGAGAGTAGCACGTAGCCGGTTTTATTTTTCAGACCTTGGATCTTTGGATCCAAGGTCTTTTTTTTTTTGTTTCTTGTTTTAACTTTCCACTAGACATCTTTTTTATTAGGTACTACCGTTATCAAACGAGAAGATCGAGTACACGGGAGTATGGTGTGGTCAGGGATTTGGGGTAAAATAACGGGGCAGAGATGAAACGGATAATATTCATACTGATATCGATGTGTTCCATCATTGCCATTGCCGAAATACGGTTATGGGAGGATAAAAAGGGGAATATTCTCGAGGCGGAATTTCAATGCGAGTTAGCCGGGAAAGTGGTTCTTCGAGATCGATCTGGCAAAGACCACAAACTTTCCATCTCCACTCTGTCGGAAAAAGATCAACGGTATCTTCAGGCTAAAATTCCTCCTAAAATTGAAATCAAATTTAAAAAAATTCAGGATCGGACGAAGAAATACTATTCCAGTTCCACCATTGTGATGTATGGCGACGTAACTCTAACCAAGAAAAGTCGGATGCCCTACACCGGAGATCTAAAAGCAACCCTGTTCATGATTGGGGAAGATAGCCGCGAAGACGAGTATATCATGCTAGACCGTGCGGAGTTTAAGTTCGATTTCAAAACGGAAAAGACGCTCTCTTTTAAAGGGGAAAAATTCAAAATGCATCAGAATAACTATTACTCCACGAATGCCGGAACTAGATATCGCGGCTATCTAATCGCGGTTTATGATGCAGAGGGGAAAATAATTCAGATTAAAGCGAGTCGCGAAGAGTTTAAGGAAAAAATCAAATACCTTTCCGGAATCAAGGCCGGGGAACATTTCCCAAACGATATGGAGGGGAAGGCAACTAGAAGCACCTCTTCTCGCGAGTATCACTGATTTTTGGATAGATATGAAACTTGTCATCGCCACACGCAATGCCCATAAGCTCGAAGAAATCCGATCTATCTTTGACTTTAAAAATCTAGAAGTTCGCTCCGCCTTCGACTTCCCCGAAATTCCCGATGTCGTTGAGGATGGCGATACCCTCGAGGCCAATGCCATAAAAAAATCCGTCGAGATTGCCAAGGCCACCGGTTGCTGGGCCATGGCCGACGACTCCGGACTGGAGGTCGCCGAGCTCGATGGCGCACCCGGCGTCTATTCTGCCCGCTATGCCGGCGAATACTGCTCCTATTCTGATAATAACGAAAAGTTGCTGCGCGAGCTAGCCGGCAAATCCAACCGTTCCGCGCAATTCCGTACTGTCATAGCCCTCTCCGACCCCGAAGGGAATGTCCAAACTCAGGAAGGCGCTTGTCCTGGGAAAATCATCGAAGAGCTACGCGGCACCAATGGTTTCGGCTACGACCCGCTCTTCGTTCCTGAAGGCTACATCGAAACCTTTGCCCAGCTTTCCTCCGAAGTCAAAAACTGTATCTCCCACCGTGCCCGCGCCCTTCAGAAAGCCCACGACGTCTGGTCGGGGATAATAGGTTCGTAGCATGCCTATCCGGTTGACACACCATGCCACTTCAGCGGCAGTTGGGTGTATCTCTCTATGAAAACAGCCTTTCAAATATTTCACATGCTTCGTGCGGGCATGGTGCGGCCAGACCGAGACCGGATTGGGGCAATGGCTTGATTCAGGTAAAAAACTTAGGATCGAAGAACGTTAGACTTATCCGAGCAAGGAGCCCGCCGGAAGGGGATGACCGTTGAGGAACGAGGCGGCGGGCATACGCTTTTTTCCGGCGGGTTGAATTTCAATCAGGCGCAACGCTGCATCGCTGGTGGCGACCAAGAGCTGGTCGTCGAGGAGCTCGCCGGGGTTCCCATTTCCCTCGACACGTTCGGCACACCAGACTTTCAGTATTTCGCCGGTGGGAAGTTTGCAGGTGCTTCCCGGCCAAGGGTCGAAGGCTCGGATTCGGTTGCGAATGGTGGCGGCGGGTTGTGCCCAGTCGATTTCTCCATCCTCTTTGACGAGCTTGCGAATCTCCACGACTTGACCTTCGTCTTGCGCCGTGCGTGAAACCGTTCCTGTGCGGATGTCGTCGATAGTTTCCAAGAGCAGTTTGGCTCCGGTCTTTGCGAGTTTGTTATGAAGCGAGAGCGAGGTGTCGTTGTCCGCAATGGGATGGGTCTCCTGCCGCAGGATGTCGCCGGCATCCATTTTATGGGCCACGGTGATGATGCTGACACCGGTTATGGTATCGCCGTTGGCAATGGCCCATTGGATGGGAGCCGATCCTCGATAGTTAGGCAGGAGTGATGGATGGAGGTTGATGGCTTTGTGCGGTGCTAGGTCGATAACCCGTGTGGGGATGTATTGCCCATAGGCCACGACCACGAACAGGTCAGGTTTGAGTGCCGCGAGGAATTCGACGGAATCGGGATCACCTATTTTTTCGGGGATCATGACAGGAAGTCCGGCCTCTTCGGCAAAGGCCTTGAGCGGGCAGGGCGTAGGTACGCGCTTCCGGCCAGCGGGTCGGTCGGGTTGGGACACGACACCAACCAGTTCGTCCTTCCTGCTTCCCAAAAGAGCTTGGAGGGACGGAATGGCCAGCTCGGCGGACCCCATGAATATGATGCGCATGGAACCCCTCCTGATTATTCTTCCGCAGGTGCCTGACCGGTCGACCAGCGGTCGTGGTCGGAGAGGAAGATTTGGTCTTGGCTTCGCGCGTTGAGCGATACGCCTTCCTTGAGCGGGAAGTCGGGAGGCGGGCGTCCGCTGATGACGGGGAGCCACGTTTGTTCCGTTCCGGTTAGCAGGTCTTTGGCAAAGGGCTTGTTTTTGGTGATAGCGGTCACGTATAGCCCGCTAACGTATTGCATTTGGTCGTTGATTTCGTAGAAATCTTTTAGCTGCTTGGGGAGCAGGATCGATACCCGGTCGCCATACCAGGCGGTGGCCCAGGGCATGTCGGTGCACATGACCTCGCGCGGGGTCAGCATGGTGGAGACTTGGGAGATGATGGGTGGGTAGTACGGTGGGTAGGGGTTGTTCGCATGCGGGGGCATCAGGGTCAGTCCAAACGGAAGGATGGAAAGGATGACGATCAGGACTTTTAGACCGGTGGTGTAAAGCCGTGCCCCGACGTCGAGGCGGTCGATCAGGATATAGAAGAAGGCCAGCCCGTACAGAATCACAAATGGCCAGAAGGCGTGGATCATCATCATCGATGATTCGGAGAAAAATCCGGCAATCAACAGGGTCAGTAGGATGGAAAGCCCGAGGCTCCATCGAAGATAGTTCACCTGCGGCCGCACAAAGCTGTAGAAGAAGGTGGTCATGAAAAGAGCCATCAGCACACCGCCTCCCAGACCGGGAATGATGGTGTCATGCTTTTCCGAGTAGTTCTCTACCCATTTTTTCTTAAGCTGGTCGCTCGCTTGTTTGAACGTGAATTCAGGGTGTAGCTGGCGGTCCAGCTGCTTGTCTGGATATTTGGCCGTATCGGCCAGTGCTGTGTGTGCCGCCAAGCCCATGGGGTTTCCGCTCTCTTTGACGTTCCGGTAGAGCCACGGCGAAATCAGCATCATGTAGAGGATGACAAACACGATGACAAAGCGTGTTCCACCACGAAACCGCCCGCCCATTAACCAAGCAAAGAGTACAATGCCGGGAACCGCAGCACAGGTGATGTAGCGTGTGTGAAAGGCAATCACCGAATAAATAATCGAAAGCACGAAGGGTAGAGTCCACGCGCTCTTCTTTTCCTGATCGCGGCGATTCAGCATGGCCACCACCATGGCGTGGAAGGATGCAACGATGAAAAAGCTGGCCATTGAAAGGTTAAGTCCCGAAATGCTGTCTTTCCATGCAATGTTGCTGAAGAAGAAAATGGTCATTCCCAGAAAGCCGATTTCACGGGAAAAGAGCCGTTTTCCCAGCGAAAAGATGAGCCACCCCGTCAGGAGCGTAAAAATATGGTTGACGGGAAGAACCACCCACTGTTCGGCCGGCATGGTTCGGCTGCCCTGCGCAATTTCGAAGGGGTCGAGCCCGACCAGCGTGAAGAGCTTGAAGCCAGCCGCCAGTACGGCAGGATAGGCGGGCGGGTGGTACAGGTCGGGATGGTTACCGATTTTTGGATTCGGGCCGGGGGTGCGTTCATCGACTTTCCACATGGACATGGGGCGAACGCATTTAGTCACCATGCCGTTGTTCAGCGACAGGTTGCGGCCGAGTTGCGCATAGTCCATGGCCTCTTCGGTTTTGAGTCCGCGGAACTGCGTGGCGGTGTAGAGCATGACGATCACAAGCATCAGCAGGACATAAAGCGTTATCCGGATTATTTTTAGGCCGGTGCCTGCGTCGATACTGTATACGACGTCGTGAAGGGTTGATTCAAAAGACCTGTTGTCCTGTGCCATGGTTATTTCCAATCCGTAGTGTTGTTCTGAAAAACTAAGCCAACGAGTATCCACACAACCGCATGGAATACAAGTTTCCAGCCGATGATTTGTATGGGGCGAGTTACCTTAAATTAAATGCCACCGAAGCATCCGATGGGATGCGGGAGGAACGGATTCGTCCCCCTCTTGGGGGGCGCCATTCTGCGCACTCAGACTTCGCGCGCTTGCTCGCGGATCACGTTGTAGGCTTTGGGCAGGTCTGTGTTTTCCCAGCGGCCTTCAATACTGATGCGCCCGGAGTAGCCGGTTGCTTTCAATGCTGCGAAGAAGGGGCGGAAGTCGTCGCCCATCACGCCGGGAGCCGAGCGCTTTTCCTTTTCGGCAATATGCCCGTGCGCCAGCAGGGGACCGATTTTTTTAAGGTCGTTCGGATCTTCGCCGTTCTGAAGCATGTGATAGATGTCGAAGAGCAGGCGAATATGGGGGTGGTTAACTTTTTCAACGATGGCCGCACCTTCGACGACGGTGTTGATAAAGTTGCACTCTTGGCGGCGAAGTGGTTCAACCACAATAGTGACTCCGTAGAGCTGGGCCAGCGGCCCCATTTTTTTAAGGAGCGCAACAAATTGCTCGCTGGCTTGTTCCTTGGGGAAGTCGCCTTCGAGCCTGCGAGATCCTGAACTTCCGAAAACAATAACCTTGATGCCGACTTGCTGCGCGCGTTTGAAGGCGGTTTCCACATATTGGAGAATGCCTTCGTGGTTGGCACCTTCGCCGGTACTTTTGAGTGATCCGGGAATAAAGTTGTTACAGGCCAGGATGGGCAAGGGACAGGCTTTGGCCTCGGCCAGTATTTTCTGCCATTCCGTATCCGGTTGGCTGGGTTTTAGGAAACCACGAACACTTTCTTCGACATACTCACCGCCCGCGGCCTTGATGGCTTCGGCATTATTTAGCGGCGAGCATGCGCCCAGTGCCTTGAAGGACCAAGTCTCCGCCTTGCTCCATGCAACGGGCACGGTGGCCAGCAGGAGCCCTGCGGATCCGTGGGAAGTAAACCATCTTCTATTCATGGAAGTCTCCTATACATTTTCGGGAATAATGAACGGGGCGCGATCCTGGCGGCGAAGGTAGGGGTTGGCCTTGCTGGCCCATGCGCCGGTGAAGCGTTCTGTTGTCGGGTTATACTCCAGCGAGGGGCCCAGAGTCCATGGTGTTTTCTTGAAGTCGATATCCCAGTCGGACAGGTGCGACGCGTAGCGCTCGTAGGCATCGAGTAGCTCTTCGTTTCCAGAAGCCTGCGCACGTAGTTCGTCGGGCGAAACTTCTTTTCCCACGCGGTAGGAAATATTGGCCAAGTGCCCCACGGCGGCACCGTAGTGTCCCTTTTCAACGGGGCAGTTAAGGTCGGATTCCTTACGGCTGCGGACGGCGGCGATAAAGTTGGCCCGGTGTTCTCCGCCTCCATCGCCCTTGAACTGCTTTATCTTTTTTCCGGCCTTGTCGTAGATCCAGCCGCCGCCCCGACCGCCGCGGAA
>JAUXGY010000170.1 GCA_030621805.1 Kiritimatiellales bacterium
GTCGCCGAGTTCGGCCACCTTGCATTCGTTGCGTACATTCATCTTTTTGGCCTCCGGCGACACGGGCGCGGCGTTGCCCGTTTCCCACGTTTTTCCGTGGTCGTCGGAATAGAAGATCAGGTTGGACCAACCCTTCCAGCGCTTGCCGCCCGGGATGCAAAGGCGTCCGGCATGTTTGCCATGCTTAAGCTGGATGCCGCGCCCTGAGCCGAAAACAGCGATGGCCCCGACCCGGTTGCCCAGCATCCTGGTTATTTCGCGCGGTTCGCTCCATGTTTCCCCGCCGTCTTTCGACACGATGTGGAATTGCTTGCACTCCTTCTCGAGGTCACCTGATTTAACGAGCTCCTTTCTGCCCTTGTTTCCGATTTTATAGTCCCAGAGAAAGACGTTGTAGAGGCAGTGAATCTGATCCGTGTCGTTGTCATAGACGATTGCGTTCGGACAGATGGAGAAGTTTTCGGCGGAGGCCGCAATAAGGGTCTTGCTCCAAGTCTTTCCGTTGTTGTCGCTATGGCGAACCACCAGATCCTGCCCGGAACGGTCCGACCAACCGCTGTGATCGCGCGCCTGGGCAAGAATGACAATGCGGCCGGTTTTGGTGGTGATCATTCCGGGTTCGCGAAACTGGCCGTATCGCGTTTTTGCGTCAGGAATTCCTTCAACGGCGGTTTTCCCGGCCATCATAATGTCGATGGGTTCGATGGAGTTGTCGGACGATTTCGCGCAACAAACCGTGGTGGCTAAGAGTAGCGTCACCAACGCTCCGGTAGTATATTCCATCATTCGGTTCATGGTTTGCCTCCTATAACGGTTTTCTCGGATATCGTCGCATCTTCCTCAATCCAGCTCAGCGGAATGCGGATGAAGTTTAACGTCCAGTTTTGTTTGGGTGCGTGAAAGGGTTCGAAAATAACACCGACGCTTCCGTCGCTCAGCTTGCACAATTGGCTATAGCCAAAATCTCCCGGCACGATTTGTTTTGAGATTTTCCAGGTTTTCCCGTTGTCGTAGGAGACGCGGAGGGTGCCGTTGACCCTGCGTGAACTATTGTTGAAATTGTTGCAGAAAATCAATCGGCTGGGGTTTTCATAGGAGTACCGCAGAATACCGCTGTTGCAGGTGCGTCCCGCCAGTACGGGGTCGTATTCATAGGCATGCCAGCTTTTGCCACCATTCTTGCTGATGGCAACGCAACGCATTTTCGCTTTTGTGGGTCGCGCATTCAGCATCACATCGCCGTTGTCCAATTCCGCAACGGTCACCTCATTGCACGGTTCGGTGTCTTTGATGGGAACATACTGGCTACGTTTCCAAGTTTTACCTTTATCGTCCGAGTAAAGCGTCGCGTTGAGCCATGTACGGTTTTTGTCGTCGATCTTGCGGGTTAAAAACAGCGGCATAACGATGCGGCCTTTGTATTTTCCGCGTTGCAATTGAATGCCGTTCGCCGGGCTTCCCGAACTGATAATCTTTCTTTTCTCGCGGCTGATCCTTGTCAGGTCACGCGTCTTGGACCAGGTTTTTCCGTCATCGTCGCTCGTGCGCATCAATAAGCGCTGCGTGCGCCCTTTGGCATAGCCGTCGTCCATCATCTTGAAGTGCCTCCCGCTACGCGCATGCAAGCCATGGGGGAATGTTTCATAAAAAAGAATGATGCGTCCGCTGTTAAGCACGACCGGCGAGGGGTTGACCATGACAAGATCCGGATCTTTGTGGATGGTGATCACTCGGCCCCAGGTTTGACCGTCGTCCTCGCTGCGTTTGAGCACAATGTCATTACGGGCATGGTCATCTTGAATTTGACGCCCCTCGGCAAAAACCAACACGGTTCCTTTTTGGCTGGTGACGATGGCCGGAATTCGGAAGTGCGGGTAGCCATCTTTTTTAGGCGTGAAAACCTCGGTTGAGGTCAGGCCCGGTGCCAGTTCCGGTTCGCCGACGAAAACTGATAAAGCCAGAACCAAATTCAAAACTAGAATCATGAATCTCATTTTTGATCACGCCATGTTGTTTTCAAGTCCCGCCACAAAGGAAGAAGTTTTTCTCCGCATTCGTACAGGGCGAGAAGGTTTTCAAGGGGCGTGTTCAAGGGGATCTCGCAGCCGCCGGAGATGATCCCGCGTCCCCGGCTTTGCCGAACCCAGGTCTCCGCCTCGGCCTGAATCTGGCCGACCGTTCCGTCGCGAATAACGGAAACGGGATCGAGGTTGCCGCAGAAAACCTGATGGGATCCAAGCAGGTCGACAAATGGACCGATGTCGTCAACCAGATGGTCCACGTCGATCATGTCGGCACCCGTTTTAATCAATAGGGGAAGGATCGGTCTGATGTCGCCGCAAATGTGAAATTTAACGCGTACACCGAGTTGATGATAGAACTCCACCATTTTGACGTGGTGGGGATAGACAAACTCTTCATACAAATCGGGGCCGATCTGCGAGCAGGCCGCGTCGCCAATGCTCATGAAGTGCGCCCCGGCGGCGGCCTGTATGGCTCCCCAGCGGCATGCGTTTTCACAGATGGTGCCCAGCATGGATTTCATCTCGTCCGGATAGTCGTAGAGATCCATGCAGGCCTCCCCGAGACCCCGCAGGTCGGCATACTCGGCAAGGACCCCTTCGTGGTGGCCGCAGATTACCAGATCATCACCCTTTTGTTCTTTGAAGTATTCGACCCCCTTTACGCGGTTCATCATAAAATCGTGGACTTTGGGATTGATCGGCCAAATAAGGATGAACTGCTCTTTCCCGTTGATCAGATGGGTTTTGGCAAGCGGGAGGTCGTCTTCGGGGAATTCCACTTTCAGGCCATAGGCCTGAGCCTCGCAATAGGGATAACCCGAGGGATGAACGCATTCCGCACCCACCTTTTCCGCCGCAAAAATCATGGCGTCGGCCTGTTTTTTGTAATCGAGACAATACTGGCTAAAAGGGAGATCGATCATCCGGGCCGCTCGGGTCATCATCAGCGGGTAGACCGGAATGCGGTCCGGACCCTCACCACGAATAAAAGCGTTAAGTCGTTCAATAGCATTCATCTTCATATCATGCGGTTTCTTGGTTGTGGTTTATAAATTCGTCACCGGTACGCTCAGATTGCATGTTGCCGGATCAAACAGCTTCGGGAAAAAGGTGCCAGCGAGAAGTTCGCCATCGGCTGGCGCGTGAAACTTTTCCCGCATGTTTCCCGGATCATCCGGCCCAACTGCTGAACAGACACCATCACGGACGGTATTGACCAGGGTGGCGCGGCGCGGGCGGTTTGAGACGTTAGGAAACGAACCGTGCATCGTACGCGGATGATGAAATGCGGCCTGCCCCCGTTTGAGGATTACGGGCACACGGCGTTCAAAGTCAGCAAACTGGCTATCGGTTAAGACCGAGCGCACCGCATCCATGTCGCCGGTTAAACCTGTGGGGGGCAGCTCGGGCCACAGATGACTCCCGGGAACATACCACAAGCAACCGTTTTCCTCGTCGACATCATCAAGGGCGATCCAGCAGGTCAGGTGGGCCATGGGCGCGGTCCAGTTCCAGTAGGAATAGTCCTGATGCCATGCCACGTTGCCCCCGTGTCCGGCCGGCTTACAGAAAAGCTGGTCATGCAGAAAGCGCACCACGCCGCCGCCCAGCAACTGATGGCTGGCCATACCCACCATCGGTGCCCACAGAACATCGTGGAACAAAGGTGTGGTGCGCCAGGCGCCAAGCGCATGAAACAGGCAGCTGGACGGGTCTTTTGACTCGTTCGCATGATATTCATAAAACAGCTCGCGGCCCGGAGGGTTTGGTCCGGCCAGTTGCGCTAGGTCCGTACGCAAGCGCTCTACCTGGTCTGCATCGAAGACATTGATTCCAAAAACAAATCCATCGCGTTCAAAGGAGGCCACCTGTTCGGGGCTCAAGGCCAAAGACTGCCAGTCGGCATCGGTTTCGGGCGTTGTGAACAAGTCGCTGGCAATTTCATGCTGTTGTGCATAGTCAGTCATTTTTCTTCTCCAGTTTAGTGATGCGTCCACCGGTGATCCATTCCACTACATAGAGGTCACCCTTCGGCGCAAAGCAGGCGGCATGCGGACTGTTGAATACGCCGGGTTGCAAGTCTGAACGAGCCGTATTCGGCCATGCCTCAGGCGCGCGGGGCGGCCACCATTTCTTAGGGTCGGCATGCGGCTGAATGGCGGGATTGCAACCGATATCTGCCTGCAGCGTCAGATCGGACGCATTGAATATTTTAACACCGGTAAAGAGTTCCGGAATCACGACCTGGTCGTTGTGGAAGTCAAACATGCAGGGACTGTGGCAGGCCATGGAAGCGCGCAGGAACGTTCCATCGGCATCAAAAATCTGAATGCGGTGATTGGACCGGTCGGTGATCCAAACCTCAACGCCATTTGGAGTCGAACGGCAGGCAATGCCATGCGGTTCTGCGAAGGTGCCGGCCCCTTTGCTGCCGTCCCAGCTGTCTCGCTGTACGCCCTCTTGATCGTATACATGCACCAGATTGGCCCCGTAGCCATCAGCCACATAGATGCGTCCATCGCCGGGATGTTGCGCGACCCACGTGGGCGAATAGATTTCGGTATCATAGTTCGGGTGCTGGGGAACGGGCAGGGTTTGTACAATCTCTCCATCGAGTGTGGTCTTAGCCACCACGGTACTGAACTGATCGGTAAGCCACAAATATTCCGTGCCGTTTTCCAGAACACGGGTCAGTCCATGTGCACCCCGCCATGCGCCACCGGTTTCTTTCAGCAATTCACCTTCCGCGGAGAAATGCAGCAGGGCTTCGTCGCTTTGATGAAATACAATAACGCGACCATCGGACGACACACAGACACCATGCGTCTTACCGCTCACCTGTTCATCCGTCGCGCCGGGAATACGGGCCCAGAAATCTATCCATCGATAACACACTATATTTTGGACTCCGTTTTCAGATCCTTTGCCAGCTGCGCCTGATAGTTCGCGGCCGCCACTTCATCCTCCTGACACGCGCTGCCATAATAAATCCAG
>JAUXGY010000057.1 GCA_030621805.1 Kiritimatiellales bacterium
GTCATGTACCCCAGCTTGCAGCACCTTATCAAGGAGGGGAAGAAGGGCGGGGGGCGTCCGTTCTTCGCCTGCGAATATGCCCATGCCATGGGAAACTCCATCGGCAACTTGCGAGAATACTGGGATGTGTTCGAGAAATATGATCGGCTCATCGGTGGCTGCATCTGGGACTGGGTCGACCAAGGGCTACGCAAGACCGATGAAAACGGCGTGGACTATTTTGCCTATGGCCATGACTTTGGCGACACTCCAAACTCCGGAAATTTTTGCATCAACGGCTGTGTTTTTCCCGATCGAGAAATTCCGCCGAAAATGGCCGAGGTGAAAAAGGTCTACCAATACATTGATGTCGCTGCCATCGATTTGGTAAGAGGGAAGATTGAAATCCAGAATAAATATTTTTTCACCAACCTGAAGAGCTTCGGTGCGGTTTGGACGCTCTCGAAGGATGGCCAAGGCATCGAGTCCGGAAAACTCGGGCGGATCGATCTCGCCCCCGGCGAAAAGATAACGCTCATCGTTCCGTTCAAAAAGCCCGTGCTGAAGGCGGGTTCCGAATACCGCCTAAAACTTAGTTTTCGGGTGTTGAAGCAGACCCCGCTACTACCTGTCGGCCACGAAGTGGCGTGGGTACAACTTGATATTCCCTTTGCGGTTCCGGCCGCACCTCAGTTCAAAGTGTCGAAAATGCCATCACTGAAACTGGTCGAGAATGGCGGATCCGTGGCTGTCTCGGGGAAAGAATTCAGCATTGAATTCAATAAGGGTTCCGGAACGATTTCAAAGTTGGTCTATGGCGAAAAAACCGTGATCGACGGAGCCGCCAACGGTCCAGAGCTCAACGCCTACCGCGCGCCAATCGACAACAATCGAGGGGCCTCCAGGAGCCAGTGGAAAAAAGGGCTTGCCGAGATGGAGGGGCAGCTCAAGGCCTTCAAGGTCGTTGGAAAAAATCCTCGATACGTTTCTCTCAAGGTATCAAAGGTCTATCGGGTGGGGAGCGAGGAATTGTTCACTTTGGATGCCGTTTACACCGTATTTGGCAACGGCATTGTTGTGGTGGACTGTAAGATGGTTCCTGCTTTTTCTAATCCGATACCAAAAATCGGTATGAAGATGGTTCTTTCCGGAAAGTACGACCGGCTGGAGTGGTATGGCAGGGGGCCGCAGGAAAACTATCCCGACCGCAAGCAGGGTTCTAAAATGGGGGTGTTCCAAAGCACCGTTGCCGACCAGTATGTGCCGTATGTTCGTCCGCAGGAAATGGGCAATCACGAAGAGGTGCGCTGGCTTGCGCTCACCGATGAGCAGGGCGATGGCCTGCTGGCCGTCGCCGAGGATGAAATGGCCTTTTCCGCGCTAAACTACATGGCGAAGCAGCTCGACAAGGCTAATCATACCAATGAGCTCAAACCGATGGATGAGGTGGTCCTTTGCCTCGACCAGCAGGTGCTCGGCCTCGGAAATGGAAGCTGCGGCCCCGGCGTATGTGCCCCCTACAACCTGATCGCCGCGCCCACCACCTTTCGCTTCAGTCTGCGCCCGGCCAGCGGCAAGGAAAGTGCCGTGGGGAAACTCCCCAAGGTGGGGCCGAACCCTTGATCCGGGAAGAATAACGAAAAATGGAGTGGATCAATCATTCGATTTCAAGTTTAGGCGCATTAGCGCCCTATGCTTGCATTGGCTTTTTTATAATGGCCAGTCTACTGGTCGTGTGGCGGTTGGAGGTGCTGGCGGGGCAGGGGGTGGAGGGCACTGTGCTCGGCACGATCTTCATGCCGTTTTGCTCCGGAATGGGAAACATCGTCTTTGCACTGGTGCTGGCCATGAACATGGGCGATGGCAACGACGTGCTTGTCAACTGCCTGTTTAACAATGTGGCCAATCTGACGCTTCTGATTGGCGTGCCGGTGCTGATCTGGAGCATGGCCAGTATCCCGCGCAAGAAGAACCAGAAGGCGGTGCGCGAATTTAGAATGGGCCGGCTTTCGCTGTCGCTCAATCTGGTGGCGGCCTTTTTCTTTTCGCTCTTTACTTGGTTGCTGGCAGCGGACGGGGTTCTCTCGCGCACCGACGGGTTTGTGCTGCTCGCGCTGTTTGTCTTTTGGCAGTGCTTCCACATCTACGATGTAAAAAAGACCAACCTACTCAAAAAAAAGGCCTACCCCAAAACATTGGTGTTCGAGGTCGGTTTACTGTTGCTGGGAGCCTTTGCGATTTTTGTGAGCACCAGTTGGCTAGTGCAGTGGTTTCAGTCATTGGAAAGTGAACTGCTTCCTCCTCGTTTGCTCGGTTGGGCGAGCGGGGTGTTGATGGTGCTGCCGAACGCCCTGTTGGCATTTTACTATGCGGCTAAGGATCGTATGGATGTAGTTTATACCTCGCAGTCGGGCGATGCCCATATCTGTATCCCGTTATGCATAGGCATCTTCGCGGCGTTTCGCGCCATTCCATCCGGCGAATTCTTGGAACGGTCGCTGTTGATTCTGATGGGGCTGTGCGCCATCCACCTGCTTTTCGTGGCAACGATGGGACGGTTGCCTCGTGTTTTGGCGGCCCTATTCGTCGCTGCGTTTGGCGTTTTTATGTGGGTGGGGCTTGCGTAGAGCCTGCACGATGCGCTGACTTTACTGAACAGGATCAGCAATAAAGGCTTCGAGCAATTCTGCAAAATGAATCTGTGTGCGGGTCCATTTGGGATTGCTGGTGATCTCGCCCGTACTCTTGGCTGTGTTATTGAAGAGTAGAAAAAGATCCTTACCCACGCACATGTGGGCATCGAATCCGGAACCGTGCCCTTCGTGCGAAAACGCCGAATCGCCCACATAGGTTACAGAGAGGTCGAGGGTGTTTTTCAAAGCAGCCATATCCGTATTAAAATCGGCAAGAAACCCCTCTTTTCGGGGGCCGCCATATTCGATGAGAGTCCACCCTTCAGGCGCTTTTGAGACCAGTGCCCACTCGTCGAAGACGGGCGTGCCCATGGCGGTTTCCATTTGGATGAGTACACTTTCAATGCGGTCGATAGCGGCGGGTGTGTTCATGGCTTATAATCCTTCGGGTTGGGTTAATAACAGCATGATAGCTAATTTGATGCCATGCTCAATAAACTTTTGGTGCGCGGGTGTTTGAAAGCGCAATCCGCCGAAGGCCATTCTGCCTCAAGGCAGATCACCTTGCGCACTCCAAGTTTGACTCGCTTTACGATATGCTTATAGTCGGCGGCTCATTTTTAAAGGGATGCAATAAAAGGAGCTGTTCATGAATAAACTAACGATCACTGATTTGGATGTTCAAGGTAAGCGTGTGCTGATGCGCGTGGATTTTAATGTGCCGATAAAAGAGGGCGTGGTGGGTGACGATACCCGCATTGTTGCCGCACTACCCTCCATTAACTATGTGCTCGAAAATGGCGGTTCGTTGGTGCTGATGAGCCATTGCGGACGCCCAAAGGGTGAAAAAAACATGGACTTCACCCTGAAACCGGCAGCCGATCGTCTGGCTGAATTGGTGGACGCCAAGGTTTCCCTCGCCCCCGATGTGATCGGCCCCGAAGTGAAGGTCGTGGTGGATGGTTTGCAGGCCGGCGAAATCCTAGTGCTCGAAAATGTTCGCTTCTATAAGGAAGAAGAGGGCAAGGGCTGCACATCTGAAGAGCAGGAGGCTTTTGCCAAGGAGCTGGCCTCCTTCGGTGATATCTATGTATCCGATGCCTTCGGTACCGCACACCGCGCCCATGCCTCTATGGCTGTTGTTACTAAATACATTGATCAGTGCGCCGCTGGTTTTCTTCTCGAAAAGGAGATCGAATATCTCGGTCAGGTGCTTGAGGCCCCAGAAAAGCCGTTTGTCGCCATTATCGGTGGTGCCAAGATTTCCGGAAAGATTGATGTGGTAACCCAGCTGATGGACAAATGTGACGCCATCCTGATCGGTGGCGGCATGGCCTACACCTTCTATAAGGCGCAAGGTAAATCCATTGGCGGATCGCTTCTTGAGGAGGATAAAGTTCAGCTTGCGGGTGAAATCCTTAAGCAAGCCGAGGAGAGGGGCGTTAAGCTACTGCTTCCAATAGACAACATTGCGGCCGATGCATTCTCTGCCGATGCCAACACCAAGGTGGTTGAAGGTGATATTGAGGAGGGTTGGATGGCGCTCGACATTGGCCCGAAGACCGTTGAGTTGTATTGCAATGAAGTGGCCGACGCTAAGACGGTGGTTTGGAATGGCCCGATGGGTTGCTTCGAAATGGAACCCTTTGCTCGCGGCACTTTTGCGGTCTGCGAAGCCGTGGCTCAGTCCGACAGCGTTAGTATTATCGGCGGCGGTGATAGCGTTGCGGCCGTTAAGCAGTCCGGCATGGCGGATCAAATGAGTCACGTTTCCACGGGTGGCGGTGCCTCCCTCGAGTTTATGGAAGGAAAACAACTTCCGGGTATCATGGCGCTAACCGACAAATAAAGTTCTACTCCGGTTAGTAGCACAAAAAAGTCCCCGTTTGTTAGCGGGGACTTTTTGTGTTTAGAGCTTAATGAAGCCCGGCTTCTCCGCGCGGTCGAAGCCTATTTCTTTTCCTGCAAAGTAAGTTTCTTTCCAGAATTGATCCACTCGGTCAGAATGACCTTGCAATATTTGCTGGTTGAAAGGTGCATGGATGTGGCTCGCGCTTCCAGTTCGTCTGCCATGTTTTTTGTCATGTTGATGCCGATCGTCTTTGTATTCTTTCCTACGGGATTTGTTGTCATGTGCCATTCCTCTTCGTTGGGTTAGTAAAGATATACACTTAATATAAGACTGCCGTTGAGGCTAGTAAAAAATACTAAAAGAATCGGGTCAGTTTACTTTACCTTCAAAACATACTTTGAAAGTCTATCGTTTATTCAAGTCGAAGGTATAGCGATAGGTGAGAAATGTATAATTGGTTTAAGAAGAAAAAAAACTCAGAGGAAGAGAGCTATGTCAGTGTTTGGAAGAGCGATTTTTCAAACTGTGTCGCTGCAGACTATCTTCCTAACTATTCTGTCTGTCAGAGCGAAAATAAGGTCCTGTGTCGCTATGTCACCCGATATGCCGGTATGACTCTTTGTAGCAACCCTGACCATAAAAGCTATATTCCCGAAGGCGCTGAACGCTTTAATCCACACAAAGGCCAGTTTTCGGACTGACAGCGCTTGTCATCCCCTGACGTGATCACTATGTTCCGCGCATGACCGATCAAGACCAAAACAGTACCAAAGGCCGTGTAGCTATCGGGATGAGTGGAGGAACCGACTCTTCGGCCGCAGCGGCCATGCTGGTCGATCAAGGTTATGAAGTCATCGGCCTCACCGCCCACATGTGGAAAGAGGGTTCCCGCTGTTGTTCGATTGAGGATGTTGATCGAGCCCGCAAGGTCTGTTCCTATCTGGGAATTCGCCACTATGTAGTCAACGCACAGGATCTTTTCACCGACAAAATCGTTGATCCCTTCGTGAAGGAATATGCGGCCGGTCGGACGCCTTCACCCTGCATCCACTGCAATTCGTTTGTTAAGTTTGGTTTTCTGGTCGACCGAGCACGGCAACTCAACTGCGACTATTTGGCGACGGGCCACTACGCACGGGTCGAAAAACACGACGGTAAATATCACTTGTTCTGCGCCAAAGATCCCAAGAAGGATCAGTCCTATTTTCTACACCGTCTCGATCAGGAACAACTGGGTTTCATCCTCTTTCCACTGGCTGATATCCCCAAGCCGGAAGTCAAGTCCTACTCAGATAAACGCGGACTTCCCATCATTCCGCGCGGGGAAAGCCAAGACCTCTGTTTCGTGGAGGAAGGGAAGCTGCCTGACTTTGTCGAGCAACGTGACCCCTCGGTTATCCAGTCCGGTGAAATTCACGATCAGAACGGCAACGTTGTCGGCACCCACACCGGCCTGCACCGCTTCACGGTGGGTCAACGCGGCAAGCTGGGCATCGCCCTCGGCGAGCGCATGTACGTCAAACGGCTCGACACTGAAAACAATATTGTTGAAGTGGCTCCGCGCCCCGGCGTCATGAAATCTGAATGTACGCTCATCGATCTTCACTGGATTTCCGGCGTGGCTCCCTGCGCCGAACTCCGCTGCGAAGTGCGCCCGCGCTATGGCAGCAACGGTGCGGCCGCAAGGGTCGCGGTTTCCGCTGGCCACCGCGCCACCGTCATTTTTGAGGAACCTCAGTTTGCACTCACCCCCGGCCAGGCCGCCGTCTTCTATCAGGATTCCGAAGTCCTTGGCGGCGGTTGGATCAACGAAGTTCCGTAGTTTCAACCTGCACTCAAAATCAAGAGGGTCCGAACATGGCTGACGAAAAAAACCAATTCCAAAAACGCGGGTCCAACTTTGGACGGAGCAACAGCTCGTCGCGGATGAACCGGCATGCATCAAGCTCTAAGGCATTGATCAAGGAGGAATCCGAACTGGATGAGTTATTGGATCAAGTGAAGGAACCCTTGGTTCTGATTCTGGATTGCGTGCAGGATCCGCACAATCTGGGAGCCTGTCTGCGGTCTGCCAATGGGGCGGGCGTGGATGCCGTGATTATTCCGAAGGACAAGTCGGCACCGGTGACGGCAACGGCGGTGGCTGTGAGTTGTGGTGGGGCTTCGCATACGCCCATTTTCCGCGTCACGAATTTGGCGCGCACCATGGAGAATCTTAAAAAACGCGGGATCTGGCTTGCGGGTACGTCGGATCATCAAGGCACGCAGGATCTCTACAAAACCGATCTGACTGGGCCGCTGGCGTTGGTGATGGGCTCGGAGGCCAAGGGGATGCGGCGGTTGACGACGGAAAGTTGCGACTTCCTGCTCTCCATTTCCATGGCAGGTTTTGTGGAATGCCTAAATGTTTCCGTCGCCACCGGCGTCTGCCTCTTTGAAATTGTTCGGCAGCGCAAGGCGAAATAAATCCGGCTCGGCTGTTTTCTTCTTGGGATGATCCGAGTTGAGTTTTTTTAATCACGTGCTACCATTCCGCCTTTATCACCCCTAAGTAGGAGGATCAAGATGCGCAAGATGGTTTATGGATTAATGGTGTTTTTAGGAATGGTAGCCGTTGCAATGGGGGCTGCGGAAACAACCCCAACGAATTTTAAGGCGGCCTACCTTAAACTCGATGTCCTGAAGAAAAATCTGGCGGATAATGGCTTGCAAGTCCTCGGAACGCACCAAGTTGCCGGGAAGACAAACTACACGGTGGTGGTCTACACGTCCGCTGATCTCAAAAAGGCGGCGAAACTTTCTAATCGGGGTTTCATGGCCGCATTGCGTATTCTTCACAACAGCAAAGATCAGGAGTTGGTTGTTTCGAACCCCGAATACTACATGCGCGCTTTCTTGCAGAAGGACTACAAGGCGGATATGGCCAAGCCGATCAACGAAGCATTGGCAGTTGCACTCGGAAATCTGGCGCCGACCGATGATTCGCTCAAGACCAAGAAGTTGGCAAAGTACCACTTTATGATGAGCATGCCGTACTATGATGATTTCCAGCGCGTAGCCAAGGGTAGCACCGAAGAGCTATGCAAGAAACTTGAAGCCAATGCCAAAGACCGGATCGTGTTCAAGCTCAACATTGCCGAAGATGGCTCATCGGTGCTCTATGGCGTGGCACTACCGAAGAAGATTGAAAAATTCAATGAAACGCTGGAAACGATGGGGAAGTCGCATCTGCTTCCCTATACGGTGCTGATCGAAAACGGCGAAGCCAACATTCTGCATGCCAAATTTTACTTCGCACTCAGCTTCCCGCAGCTCACCATGGGCGAGTTCATGAAAATCATGTCCGTCCCCGGCGACATCAAGAAATCCTTCGAAACCGACTTTCAGTAGTTTTTAGAAGTTTAAACCACGCGCTCGCGCTCGAAACGGTATCATGTTCGGCGTAGACGGAGCTTCCAGCTCCGTTGGGGAGGGCTTGTGCGTTGAAGTCAGCTTTGCAAGGGGTAGAAGTGTCCTGTGTTTTTCCTGAACGGAGCAAGATGCTCCATCTACGAGTCTGTCACCATCCCTCGGGAAAGAGGTCCCCGAGCTTGGGTCCTTTCCCCCGTGGCGTTCGTTTGGAAAGCGTCCTTTTTGCATCGGCGTCGCATTTCGCCATGAATTCCTCCGACGACATGGTATATGCGCCCGCGCTCGAAACGGTATCATGTTCGGCGTGGTCGGAGGTGACGACGAGGATTTTTTCAGGATGGTCAAACTTACAAACTAGCCGCTCAATCACCGTGTCAGCCGAAAGATTTCCGGGCGAGAAAAACACTTCGAGATGTTTCGAGGTTAGAGCCGTATCCTGACCCGCTTCGCGCCCATCAAATACGATGGTGGTTTGCCGTGCCATGTTATGCGCCGTCTCCCCGACCCTTCGCACCAGCCGGTGCCGCGCTCCCTGAATATCCGTCCCCAGCATTTTCGCCAGCTCCGGAACCTTATGGAGCAGGTTGTAGCCATCGATGATAAGCCATTCGTACGAAAATGATCCGGAAAACTCATTATAGTCATTGTTTGCAGGGGTTCTATTCACTTCAGTCCTCTCCGGTATTTTCACTACCAACGCACATTTTCGCACCTTTCTGCAGGTTGAAACAACATTATTCTTACATCGTTTTGACCTCAAGCGGAGGACGAGTCGTGTGCATCGACGGCGGCATCCGCCCCGGTGAAGAGAGGCGCTATATACTGCTCGCATGGGTGAAGAGATGGCGTGGAGGTCATCCTCG
>JAUXGY010000334.1 GCA_030621805.1 Kiritimatiellales bacterium
CCTTCTTGTCCATTGTTTTGCTCCTAACAAAGGAAGCAGTAATTAGAATTAATCCGATTGCAACGATGATTGGAATTAGATACTTCAGAGATTGCATTATATCTGTGCCTACATCAAAAACAATGATGAGTAGGTACTCAAGGCCAATGACGAGAAACACGGCTCCGGCTACAGCTCCAGCAATACTTACCTTATTCATTCTGTACCCCTCTTTATCCGAATCACACCGGTGAGATCGCCACCGACTCGATCCTACCTTTTCTGAATTCCTCAGGTCGTTACCGTCTGTGCGTTACTTCCTGCCATTTCCCTTTTTTTTAATCGCAGCGGCCAGTTTGGCTGTCGCCGAACTGGTCTGCGGATCGAAAATCTTCTTCATCACATTGCTGATGGATGAAAAAATAGTCTGCGCTTTTTCAGGGTCGGCCGAACGCATTCGATATTTTCCATCGCGGTAGTGGATAAAGTCGCGCGATTGATTAATGGCTTTGCAGCGCATGATATTGGCTACCAAAGGGTCGGTGACGGTCTTGGCACGATGTTGGCGACGTTCCGCGATGGCATCCAGAACATCTTCGGCGTCCGACAGAGCATCGGATCCCCCCAGCGCAAAGTAAACGCCCACGTCCCGGCGAAACAATTCTTGACCGTCCCTTTCCTCTTCATCCGTTTTGGGATAGGCAACGCGGATCGATAGGGGGGCCGACTTGATGGTACGAATATCCCTAAAGGCCTTTTGCCACATAAACACCGCTGTGACCTCATATTCGCCGGGTTCGATGAATGTGAAACCGGCGGACCCGAATGTAAGGTTTACATTATCGACCAGCGTCCCGCCCTGGGGAACCACGTCGGCGGCCGCCAGATCCATATCAAAGCAGCGATGGATGAGGGGTCGAAAAACCATCCCCTGGTTCGGTGCCCCGCCGCCGGCCGGCGAGGTTCGCCGCGTGACTACCAGCTCCAGAAAGCCGGCTTTGGGATCCAGTAAAAAGCGCGGCAGCTCCATGGTTCGTCCCGTATTGTTAGTCAGTTCGGCCGTCAAGAGGATTGGTTGGGCAAACTGGAACAGGGTTCCGCTGGCCGGCGGTAATAGACGGATGCGGAAGTCATCGGAAGGAATTTCGGGAGTATAAGGTACATAGCCGCCATCGGGGTTCTCCCAGTATGGAACCGTGTGAAATTCAGCCCCGCCGGGAATGATATTGGCCAACGGGCCGTGCCGTAGAAAGGCCAGTTCATCCGCATCAAAGGTAAAGTCAAATTCGCGCCAGAACCGGGCGGCATTCTGCCCGCCAAGATATTTCCAGTCGTAGTTCATAAACGAGGTGGAATCAGCGCGTCCCACCGGACGCTCGAAACGGTGGGCCAGGTTCAAGGCATGGCCGAGTTCATGGACCGTGGTCTGAATCAGTTTACGCGGCCAATCCGGTCGGGTCTTAATCGGAAGCTGGAACACGGCCGCCCCTTGCCGCGGCAATTGATTGACATCCCTCTCGCCGGAATCGAACATGACGCCCAGCAGGCCGTCCATAGTCGATTCCTGCAGGATCAGCAAATGCAGATTCCAGGACTTGCGATCGATGGGCTCCTGGGCAAACTGGGTCATCAATCCGTGAAGCTGCGAGGTGTCCCACTGACCCGAAGAGGGGCTGGGAAACTGGCTGCGAAACCCGACATTAAAAACGTCAAACCCCGCATCGGCAAAGGATTTTTCCACTGTCATGGCCTCGCCGTTAAAATCCCATTCCGGCAGTGGATCGACCCCGATCTCCGATTCCAGTTCAACCCCGAGCTCCCGCATGGCTTCCCCTTCAAAACGACCGGCAAAGGTCATGGCCTGATTGACCGGCAAAGCCATAAGGGGCGCGTCGAGCAACAGCGTCATGGTTACTTCCGTTGCGCCCACACTGCTAAACAGCAATTCTCCCTGGGCGTGTTTACCATCGCGATCTTCCGCAACGATTTCCAGCGGATTAACCGCCGGCGTTATTTCCGTGCCGGGTTCACTGCGGAAAGAGGCCACATACTCACGGAAACCGCCCAGGGTCGAAAAAATATCGCCGCTAATGATATTGGAACCGGCCAGATCGATGCGCAGACCGACGGCCAAGGCATCGTTGGCGACTGCATAGCGACCATCAGCGGGTAGATCTACCCCTTGGTGGTCAGTCAACCCCTTCAGATGGTCCATGGCACTTTCAATATCCACATCGGCCGCCTCCAGAGCCTGCAAGCGGCGTTCTTCCTCCACCGTCAGGGGTCTTCCCACCACCGAAATGGAAGCGTGTTCCTCTCTAACCAGTCGGGCGGCCGCCTCCAGGTGTTGGAGCGCATTCAATTCATTATCCATAATATTCCTCCTTTCCGTGGCGTTATCCACGATCAAACATAATTTTTATTTAAAAAGTCTCTGCGACCTCTGCGTTCTCAGCGGTTGACCGAATTTTGACCATTGCCAACGTTTCTTTTTCGATTAAACTGGCTGCTTTTCAGGCCGCCGCAGGGCTCGTAAAGAAATGAGATGGAATCTACGAACCTTCCGAAAATTTGAATACAACGGAATCTCCCGGTTCAACCCGAGGAAGGCCGAATTTAGTGACGCTCTCCATCGTCACCCGCCGCAACTCCGTCCCGCTGAAGGTTTGGTTTACCCAAATACATAATTTCATGCCTGTCTCTATTATCCTCCTTTATTTTCTTTTAATATATTATTCAAAGCATTAATAGCATCTTTGGCACTAATTATATATTTAAGCTTGTTCATTTCAGTAACAGGTAAATGATCGAATTTTGTTTTACTAAATTTTTCTGTTAATGTTAAAAGGCTATC
>JAUXGY010000358.1 GCA_030621805.1 Kiritimatiellales bacterium
TGGCGACTATACCTATACTGAAAAAGATATTCCCTACACAGCCGCCCAAAAAAAGTCCGCGTTGCGCACGGTCATCTACGGGGATCGCCAGGTGGGCCTCGTCTATGGCGGACTGAAA
This sequence comes from Kiritimatiellales bacterium, assembly GCA_030621805.1. Taxonomy (GTDB): domain Bacteria; phylum Verrucomicrobiota; class Kiritimatiellia; order Kiritimatiellales; family Pontiellaceae; genus Pontiella. The sequence goes on from JAUXGY010000358.1 coordinate 119, forward strand.
AAGTCGGCGCGCTACACGCTCAAACTTCGGTTCCTTTCTGATCACGACAACCGTATCCAGCGCCTTCGCATTAACGATCAGGTCTTGATCGAGAAAATCATCCTGCCCAAAGGCGAACCGATCGAAAAAGAAATCGTTCTACCCCGGAACCTTTACACCGCCGGAAAACTGCAAGTGACCATCGAAACCGTCGAGGGGCTGAACTGTGTCCTCTCCGAGGTGAAACTGTTTTCAGATACCCCAGGCCTCAGTCCCCACATGGAAATTGAATATGCCCTGATGCCCGGCCCGATGGTGGAAGGCAAGGTGCTGGATCTTAATTCCGGACAGCCGATTTCCGGTGCACACATCTCCGTGGGCGACGCAAAAGCCACCTCGGATGCGGCGGGCGCGTTTTCTATTAAAGTGCAGGCTTCAGAGTCGGATCTTCAACTCTCCGCAACGAAAGGTACGCTTAAAGCCACCGGCATCGTGACAGCAACAGACCTCGATGTGTTCGATTTTCCGCGCCTCTCTCCGCGTCCGGAAAACAACGAGTTAATCAGCCTCAACGGTACGTGGAACTTCCTCGAATCTGTACCGTCCGACTTCCCGAAGAACACCGCGCGACTGACGAAAAAAATCGAGGTTCCGGGCGAATGGGTGATGCAGGGCTATGAAGTCAAAAAAAATACGCCCGCCGCCTTTCATCGAACCTTCACCGTGCCGGAAGCGATGAAAGGGAAACGAATCAAGCTCCGCTTCGACGGGGTCTACTCCGACTGCACGGTCTACCTCAATGGCAAGAAGGCGGGCAGCCATATGGGCGGCTTCACTCCGTTTGAATTGGATGTCACCGAACTCGTGAAATCCGGGGAAAATGATCTCGCTCTGACGGTACAAAACGAATCGCTTGCCGACACCATGGCCAGCGGCAGTAAATATGCCTGCCATCCACTCGGCGGCATCTCCCGGAAAGTCACCCTCTTCGCCCTGCCGACCGTCAACCTGTCCGCGCTGGCCATCCGCACCGACCTGGACGAAGACTACCGCGACGCCCAGCTAAACCTGGAACTTGAAATTTCCAATGAGGGATCTTCGGCTGACCAAGCCACCGTGGGCGTCAAGCTATTCGACCCCGAAGGAAAAGAGACCCCCCTCCGTGATAACGTGGTCAACACGGAGCGTATCGGGGCCGGGAAATCCACCACGGTTTCCAAAAGTTTCTCCATTTCCAACCCGAAGAAATGGGACAACGAAAATCCGAATCTATACACCCTGACCCTAGTCCTTTCCTCCGGCGAAAAAATCGTCAAGAAATTTGGATTCAAAGAGACCGAGGTGAAAGGAAACCAGCTGTTTGTGAATGGCAAGCCCATCAAACTACGGGGCTGCAACCGCCACGAAGTCCACCCCCTGCGCGGGCGGAGCCTGGAAGGCGACCTGTGGCGTCGCGATGTCGAACTGTTCCGCAACGCAAACATTAATCTGATCCGCACCTGCCACTACCCCCCCGCCGAAGAGCTGCTTGAAGCGGCGGATGAACTGGGTATCTTTGTCGAAGTGGAAGGGCCATTTTGCTGGGAAGCAAAACCCAATGATCCAGCCCACCTCAAACTCACCGTCCAGCAAAACATGGAGATGGTGATCCGCAGCCGCAATAATCCTTCGGTTCTCTGCTGGTCTATGGCCAACGAATCCGTATGGGGACCCAACTTTATCGCCGCCTCGAAAGCGATGCGCATGCTCGACCCAACCCGCCCGCAAATCTTTAACACCTGGTACCAGAATATTCAGCATTACACCGAACCCTACTGCGAAATCGCCAACATCCACTACCCGGGATACACCGGCCCTGTGAAAGCAAAAGAATACGGGAAACGCCCGCTTTACTTCGGCGAATACATTCACCTCAACGCCTACAACCGCCTCGAGCTGGTATCCGACCGCGGACTGCGCGACCAATGGGGAAACTATTTTAGCAAGATCTGGGAACAGATGTACGAAACCGACGGCTGCCTCGGCGGTTCCATCTGGTCCGGCATTGACGACACCTTTTATCTGGCAAACGACATCACCGTTGGCTACGGAACCTGGGGGCCGATCGACGGCTGGCGCCGGCCCAAGCCGGAATGGTACCACACCAAGAAGGTCTACTCCCCCATCCGGGTTCTCAACAAGCAACTGGACTACAAAAACGGCACAATCGTTGTTAAACTCGAAAACCGTCAGGACTTCTCCAACCTAAATCGTCTTCGCATCGATTGGTCGCTGGGAAGCGAAAGCGGTTCCGTGCGGGCCGACATTCCCGCTAAATCAAAGGGGAGTTTAACATTACATTCTTCTGTGGTTCCAACGTTTGGCGATAAGCTGGAATTGCGTTTTATCGATCCGCGCGGTTTCGAAGTAGATGCCTACAACCTGTCGTTCGGAATTCCTGCACCTCCAAAAGCGGGATCGATTACGCCTCCTTCCAAACTCACAGACAAGGGCAACGTCATTGTTGCCAGCCATCCCGACGCAC
>JAUXGY010000048.1 GCA_030621805.1 Kiritimatiellales bacterium
GATTGAGTTCAACCTCAAATGATCTGATCATTCCTTTATAAAGTTCCATGGGGATATGACCCATGGCTTGGGAGGAAGTATTGCTTGTGGAAAGCGTTTGATTTGTCCTGTTCTGTCAAGGCACCACCGGCGAGGTTGGCCGATATAAAATAAAGACCTGCGTCGAGTCGGTTCCCTGTACCGCGCGGATCTCTAGGGTTTCGCCAAGTCTGGAGGCCAGCAAACGGAAGGATTGATTCGTAACTTCGGCGGGTGCGACCATCCAGCCCTTGATGTCCAAAATAGCGTTGTAACGATCGAGAACCGCCTTAATCCTCAGTTTTGTTTTCAGTTCAGCTCCGACCAGTGAGCTTTGTGGAATTCGTCCATGCGTATCCAGCTCTAAATCCTCTATGAGCAGGTATTCGGGAAACAACAAGGATTCCGGACGCAGCCCTGGCTTCAGAAAAAGCATGACCTCCTCGTCCAAAACAACCGCTGGCGTTTCTGGCGAGGCACATCCCCAAAGGAAGAGGAATGACGCAATGGAGAATAGGTAGACTGAGACGTATCGGGCCATGCCTAATATCCCGGAACCGAGGTGATCCATTCCCGATAGGCGTCCCATAAAGCAGAGCCTCCCAATATCCAGAGAACGGCTGCCAGTGCAATATAGGGTCCGAACGGAATCTTGCTTTGTAGTTCCTTTTTTCCAGCGGCAATGAAGGAAATTCCAATGACCGCACCGAGTAGCGATGAAACAAAGGTGATAAAAATAATAGATTCCCATCCAAGAAAGGCCCCTAGGGCTCCCATCAACTTGACGTCGCCAAAGCCCATTGCATCCTTTTTCAGGATCAAGCGGCCCAAAACAGAAATCGACCAAAACAAACCAAAGCCGGCGGCCATGCCAATCAACGACTGAACCAACCCTGCCACATGACCTTCGACCCCCTGCATCGACGGAATCAGAAAACTAAGGAGACCGCCCGTGATCATCCCGCCAATGGTGGTTCGATCAGGAATCCACATTTCATCGATATCGACAAAGGTTCCGAGGACCAAACCAAACACCATGACCCAGTAGGGAATGAACAGTAGACTTTCCGGATATGGGAAACGAAGCCAGACCCATACAAACAGGATGGCCGTCAGTAGCTCGATGGACGGATAGCGCGCAGCGATCGGTGCTTTGCAATAGCGGCATTTACCGCGAAGAAAAAGCCACCCGAAAATAGGGATATTATCCTTCCATGCCAGATCGGTCAGACACTTTGGGCAGCGCGAGCGTGGTTTCACCACCGAAAGTTCGGCGGGGATGCGGTAGATGCACACATTCAGAAAGCTACCGAGGCAGGCTCCGAACACGAACACGATAAATGTGAAGTACCAATCTATGAAACTCATGCGTCCTCTTTTCCGTAAACCGCTTCTTCCAACGCTTTGCGCATGGCCGGAACATCCGGCTCTATCCCCGTCCAAATCTCGAAGGCCCGTGCTCCCTGATGTAAAAGCATGCCTAACCCATTAGCAATCTCCGCGCCAGCCTCGCGGGCGGTGGTTAGGAACGCGGTTTCAGGATACATGTAGATCAGATCAAACGCGCGCTGCCCTTCGCGGAAGGCTTCGGGAGGAAGTAGCGAAGGATCGTCCTTCTTCATGCCGACCGGCGAGGCCTGCACCACCAAATCGCATGCACGGCACAGCTCAACTTGCTCCGATTTTTCCAAGGCATGGATAACTTCCACCTGAGGGGTCAGTCCTCGGATTTCAGTATTGAGTCTCTCAACCCGCTCCGCATCGATGTCGGCCAGCACGATCGATTCTGCGCCATTCGTCGCGGCCATCAACGCGGTGGCACGCCCTGCCCCGCCGCAACCCAATACAAATATGGAATCGTTCTTAACGGTTTTACCAAAGGCCTCTTCCAGCGCCTTGAGGAAACCGTAGCCATCGGTGTTATGACCCACCATCCCATCGTCCGTGAATTCAATCGTATTGGCCGCACCGAAAAGTTTGGCGCTGGCATCGAGCTTTGCCAACCCATGGAAAGCCACTTCCTTGTGCGGTACGGTTAAGTTGACGCCCGCAAAACCCATCAGACCCATCGAAGGCAGTACCTCCATCAAACGATCCGGATGAACATCGAGAGCGAGGTAGATTCCATCAAAACTCAGCTCTTGCATCGATGCGTTATGCATCACCGGCGAAAGCGTGTGCCCAATTGGATGCCCCAACACGGCAAAGGATTTTGTATGTCCATTTAAATTCATCTAAAACTCCTTAATCAATCGACCTCATCCTCATCCTCGATCCTTGTCGTCCTCGAAACCTACACGTCGAGGATGAGGGGCGAGAACGATGGACGATTATCTATTCTCCATCCACAATGTATTCCACAGTCTCCTCCCGAACCTGACCCACACTATTAAACCGCTCCACCAACTTCGAGAGCATGGATACTATGCGTACCAATAGTTTTTTCCCATCGGCAATTCGACCCATCGAACATGATTTCCTCGCAACTAAAGCATCAAGACAAGCGGCACATTCGGTCGCAGACCCTCGGGCGTCATCAAAAAATTTGGCGCGACCCCGCATTTGTCTCTTCCCATTGCCCTCGGCAGTATTGAACATGATCGATAGGCTTGCACGGTCAAGGTGGTCGCACGGTTCGCGTACAGATGCGCCCGGAGCCTGCTTCACTTCCAGAATTAAATCGGTTGCCCAAGCAACAAATTTGACTTCAAGTTGGTAGACATCAAGTTTTTCATGATCGAATTGTATCATACTCTTCCTTCCCCTTTCATCCATGTTCTCCTCCATCCCCATCGTCCTCGTTCTCGATCCTTGTCGTCCTCGAAACATACACGCCGAGGACGAGGAGCGAGAACGACGGACGAGGACGAAAAATGAGAGCAATTAGGTTTTCGCGATTCGATTCAACCCGGCCACGATGGCCTTGACGGCGGCTTGGTCGATATTGGAATCAGACCCAACTCCAAAAATCACGCCGTTGTCTGCGAGTTTGAGCGGAACGTAGGCCAGCGCCTGCGCATCCGCACCCTTGCCGATGGCCTGTTCGTGATAATTATCGACGCTAAAGTCAATATCGACGATCTCTCTGACCGCATTCACAAAGGCCGAGATCGGCCCGTTTCCATCCGCTTCCACCCTCTTTTCTTCGCCATTGACCTTCACCTTCACCTCGCCATGGATGAAGGTTGGATCTTGATCATCCGGGCGCGGCCAGTATCCAACGAGTTCGTACGGCCCTTCTGGCGAAACAAATTCAGATTGGAAAACCGCATGCACTTCATCGATACTAATCTCGCGACCCACTGATTCGCTGTAGCTCTGGACATATTTGCTGAGTTCGGGTTGCATGGCCTTTGGAATCTCGATATCGAAGTCCTGCTCCAGCACCCAGGCAATCCCGCCCTTACCAGACTGCGAATTAATGCGGATAAGTCGCTCAAATTTACGCCCAACGTCGGCCGGGTCGATATGAAGATACGGCACCTTCCACCCCATACCAAATTGTTCGGGGGCTTCGGAGAGTTTATGCACGCCTTTGTTGATGGCATCCTGATGCGAGCCGGAGAACGCGGTGAAGGCATAGCTTCCCGCGTAGGGCTGGCGATAATAGATGCCCATTCCCGTTAACCGTTCAACGGTTGCCGCCACTCCGGCAAGGTCGGAAAAATCGATTCCCGTGTCAATGCCGCGTGAATAGAGATTGTTGATGCTCGTCACAAGATCCACATTACCCGTTCGTTCGCCATGGCCAAAAAGCGTGCCTTCCACACGGTCGGCCCCTGCCATGAGCGCAAGCTCGGTGGCCGCCACGGCCATCCCTTGGTCGTTGTGCGAATGGAGCGAAACCGTGATGCGGTCGCGCTGCGAAAAATTGCGGCAGAAATATTCAATCATGTCCGCATAGTGGTTCGGCGGGCGACGTTCGACCGTGGCCGGAAGATTCATGATGAGCGGTTTTTCAGACGTCGCTTTCCCCCACGCCGCAAAAACCGCTTCGCAGAGTTCGAGCGTAAAATCGAGATCGGTATCGGTGAATTCCTCCGGCGAAAATTCGTAGTGAAGATCCGACCCCGGCATCGCATCCGCCAGTGTGCGAATCTGCGTGGTGGCCGCAACCGCCATTTCGACGAGTTGCTCGCGCTCCATCCCGAACACCTGCCGCATGTGGAGGTCGGATGGCGCAATGTAGGCATGCACAATGCCACGCTTGCATCCCTTGAAGGCCTCCAGTGTACGTTCAATCAGGTGCGGGCGGGATTGGGTGAGCCCCATGATGAATACATCATCGGGAATAAGATCCTCTTCGATGAGCCGGCGGAAAAAGTTAAACTCATCCTGACTGGCCGAAGGAAACCCAATCTCAATATGTTTGAATCCAAGTTCACAGAGCATCTGGAAATATTCAAACTTTTGCTCTGGATCCATCGGATCGGGCAGCGCCTGGTTTCCATCGCGAAGATCCACCGAGCACCACTGCGGGGATGCGGTTATGCTCTTCGACGGCCATTGGCGGTCAGGGAGATGGATCATCTCGGGTATCTTATATTTGGGTACACTCATCTTCTTTCTCCTAAAAGGGGCATAATCTAAACAACCCCGCTTCTCTATTCCATTCCATTCCTTCAAAAACAAAAACCTCCGCAGGTTACCCGGCGGAGGTTTTTCAAATGGGTTGATTCAGCAACCTATCGGCAAACGGCCTCCACAGGATCATTCCCAGCGAGTAGCAGCAAGCCTAGCAATCGGTTGTTGAATTCGTTTCTCATAACGGAGCGGAACATAAGGCCATCCCCTCTGATCTGTCAAATCTTAATACGTCCCATACGGAAAAGAGAACTCGTTCTTTACTCAGCGTTTCCTTCGTGGCAACATTTCTTTTCATGTTGTTACAGGAGATGGGATGTCTATGGGACGTTTAATAAAGATGGGAAGCATGGTGACCCTCGCGCTGTTTTGCGGGACATCCCTGTGGGCTCAGGGGGTTGAGCACTCGGTGGTGAAGATTGTAAACCAATACAATGCATTCAACTGGTATGCCCCATGGAATTCGGGGTCGACCGGAAAAGGAACCGGAAGTGGGTTTTTGATTTCTAAAAACAGGATCATGACCAATGCCCACGTCGTCAGCGACTCGGCCATGCTGCTGGTCTTTTTCCACAATGATCCGACGCCCTATCCGGCAAAGGTGAAGGCGATTGGCCACGACTGCGATCTGGCGGTACTGGAACTTCTGGATCCCTCGCGCCTCGAAGGGGTTCCTGCGCTGGAATTCAATGGACTCCCCGCGATTCGTTCACAGGTTTTCACCTTAGGCTATCCGGCGGGCGGACAACGCTTATCCAGCACAGCGGGCGTGGTTTCCCGGATCGAAATGCAATCCTATGTACACTCCGGGGTGGATCAACATTTGGTGATCCAGACCGATGCCGCCATCAACCCCGGCAACAGCGGGGGCCCTGTGATCCAAGAGGGGCGCGTGATCGGGGTGGCCTTCCAAGGCAATAGCCGGCTGGAAAACATGGGGGTGGTTATCCCCGTTGAGGTGATCCAGCATTTTCTCACCGATTTGGAAGACGGCACCTACGATGGTTTTCCCGAACTTGGAACGATTTCTGTTAAACTCGAAAACCCGGCGGCACGGGCCTATGCAGGTATGTCGGAAAGCGAAACAGGTATTCGCGTTGAGGGCTTAGTGCGCAGTTGTAGTGCCGAAAAAATCCTAAAACATGGCGATATTGTGACGCACATCAATGACTACCCCGTGGCTAACGATGGAACCATTAGCTGGCAGGGACTGCGACTCGACAGCCTCTTCTTGATCGACCAGCTTCAGATGGGTGAAACCGTGCAGCTAAAAATTATCCGCGACAAACACCCGATGGAAACTGCGGTGCCGCTCAGCCACTACAACCCCAACCCATGGCTGGCCAAACGCTACGAACAACGGCCGGAATACTACATCTACGCCGGACTCGTGTTTGTTCCGCTCAACCGCGAAACCCTCGAAACCTACGGACAGGAATGGTACACGGGAATCAATCAAGAACTCATCTACGACTTTTACTACCGCCCCATCGAAAAGAATGAACCCTTCAACACCCCGTTTGTCATGCAGATTCGACGGCTCGACCATGCCGTGAATGCAGAGGAGTCCCACTTTCTCTACCAGATCATCGACACCGTGAACGGACAAAAGATCAACACCCTCACGGAACTGGCCACCGCTCTGGAAACCGGCACGAGTCCTCAGCAGGTAATTCGCTTCAAATACGGAAATACCTTCACCGTTCTGGACCGTAAAAAAGCCGATGCCGCCCACCCGGAAATCCTCAAGCAATACGGTATCCCGAAGGATCGAAACCTATGAAAAAAAGAAATCTACTCCTCGCCCTGCTCATAGGAATTTCATCCTCCGTCCTTGCCCGACCGGATCACCCCGCCGAATCCCAGCTCGTAACGGTTCGAGTGACCTATCAAAACTGGAATGAATACCGCCCATGGCAAAAAGCAAAGCCGGGATCGCGGCGCTTTCTGGGGGTTGTGGTTCCCGGAAACCGGATTCTTGTTCTTGCGCAACATCTCGACGATGCCACCCTGATTCAAGTGGAAAAGTTCGACCGCCCCCCGCGCGTTCCAGCCCGAATTGTGCATAGCGACCCGCAGGTCAACCTTGCACTGATTACCGTGGATGATCCCTCCTTCTTCGAGGATCTAACGCCGGTCGACATTGCCGATTCCGTGGAAGGAGATAACTACTACTGCGCGAGTTGGAATAGTGGACAGCTCGTCACCGCCTCCTGCCGCTGGTCCCGGGTGGTGGTTCGGAGCAGTTTTGTGCCCCACTTCAACTATGCCGGCATCTATTTCATCACCGACCTAAAAGGGGGAGGACTCGGCGAACCCGTGTTCAGCGGAAACAAGCTGGTCGGCCTCGGCCGCTCGCAAAACAACGACCGGCTTATTGTTTTCCCGGCGGAAATGATCCAATCCTACCTCCAAGCCGTGGACCTGCCGGAGTACCCCGGATTTGCCCATATGGGGATAGGGTGGCAGATCAATCGCGGACTCGCGCAGGCAAAATACCTCGGTCTCGATGGCCTGCCGCGCGGCATCCGAATTCGCAGTTGCATTGAAGGGGGATCGGCCGACGGCTTCCTGAAAACCGACGACCTCCTGCTGGAGCTCGACGGCCACCCCATCGACTCGCAGGGCGACTATATGCACCCTCGCTATGGATGGCTCGACCACAAGCTCATTGCCGCCGAAGGCCACTACGCCGGTGACCTTATTCCCGCGCGGGTGCTACGCGAAGGCAAGGAGATCACGATGGAAATCCCCCTTAAGAATATCCCCCCCTCATCCGCCTTGATTCCGGAGATCCGTACTGGGCAACCGCCCCCCTATCTCATTGCAGGCGGGCTGGTCTTCCGCGAACTGGACACCCCCTACCTGCAGGCATGGGGCAACGAATGGGAGAAAAGCATTCCCGCCCGCTTGCGGATCTACAAGGAGATGGAAAGCGAAAATCACTCGCCCGACGCCCGTCTAATTGTTCTCGCCGATGTGTTTCCCGACCCATACAACCTCGGCTACCACGACATGGCGCAAAACATCGTAACCCGCGTAAATGGACAACCGATCCACTCCATTGCGGATATGGAAGAAGCCTTCAAACATTCCGAAGGCTCATTCCATGTGATTGAATTCGTGCCCTCCTACGGCCTATCGAAAGTAATTCTTGACGCCAAGGAATTTGACTCCGCCACGACCCGTATCATGGAAACCTACCAGATTCCATCTCGCATTCGATTGCGTGATGGGAATACCTCTGGAAAGAAATAGTCGAGTGGAGGGGCAGACCTCTGCCTTCCGCCGGAGAGGAGGAGACCTCGGTGCAACTGCCACGGTGCAAAGCACTTCACAGAAGCACTACTACAGTTCCTGCGATTATGTAGCGGTGGTTCTCAGAACCGCTTTGTACCTGCGGGATCAGTTGCTAAAAATCTGCGCCCCATCGTAGACGCGGGCTTCCAGCCGCGTTTAGGAAAAACACAGAACGCTGATCACCCCTTTGCAAAGCCGATCCCTACCACAAGCCCGCCCCAATGAGGCAAGATGCCTCATCTACGATCTGCTTCCAATCCGAAACGCCGGATGCAATCCATATGGCTGGAGAATCACAACCGGCACCTACTCCAGCAACTTGGCAGCCGGCATATTTTCCAGTTCAACAGCATAGTCGAGCGGGATTTTTCCGTTGGCGGCTTTGATGGTTTTATCCGCACCGCTCTTGAGAAGAAGCTTGATCATTTTCGGGCTGGCCGAGGCCGAGGCCTCGTGCAACGGGGTTCCGCCGCGCTTGCTACGCAGGTCGACCCTCGCTCCCTTTTTAATCAGATAGGCCGCCACATCAACGCGATCCTTTTCGGCGGCATAATGCAACGGGCTCCAGCCTTCGTCATCCTGCGCGCCAAGGTCTGCGCCGCGTTCGACCAATAGTGTTGCGATCTCAAGAAATCCTCGATCAGCAGCCAAATGCAATGGGGTCTTTTGGGTGCCGGTGAGGGGATCCAACTCCGCTCCGTTTTTAATCAGCACCTTCGCGCACTCCGTTTTTCCGCGCACCGTGGCAAAATGCAGCGGGGTCCAGCCCTGCTTATTCTTTTCATTCACATCCGCACCCCGCAACAGATGGTTGTGTACGTCGGCGGCATCGCCGCGTGCAATGGATCGCAGGAGGGTCTTGTTTTTCGCGATGACCGGATCATCCGATACCACGCCGCCGAGAGGCACATCCGCGCCTGCCGCCCAGACGATGGCATTGAGCACCAGCTTACGGAAGTCCGGTTGCAGCCACCCGCTATGGAAATGCCCGCCCGTGAAGCCAAACGCATTTTCTCCAAATGCCCACGCCAACGTATGTGCTTTGTCTTCCTCCGGCGGGACGGCCTGAAGCAACGGAACCACATCACCAAACATAAGGTTGTAGTACCACTCATCCTTCAGTTCGAAAGGCTTCACATCAAAGGTAACCGGATGCATTTCCAATACAGGATTTTTCAGCGTCCATTCGGGGTTTT
>JAUXGY010000027.1 GCA_030621805.1 Kiritimatiellales bacterium
CCGTCGTTTCGGACACGGTACGAACCACCGAGGATCCGGTGACATCGTCCCCGTTCAAGGTGACCGAAACGGCATTGGTCACGGCCCATGCCAAGGTTACATCCCCGGCAGCGGGGAGAGAGGTGGGGGTTGCCGAGAAACTGTCAATGGAGGGAGCAACAACTCCAACAATCACTCCCGTCGTGATTTGCAGATTATCAAAGCTTGAGGCGGATTCCCATTCCTCAACGCCGATATTCAAGCCGGCTGACGTCAATCCTTCAATCGTGAAGATATCAGTGCCGTCATCTTGGTTAGCCAATACCACGATGCCGCTTCCACTATCGTAGCCCACTTTAAAGGTCGTATCCGTGACACGGGAGATATAAAGCGTCAGGTCAGTACCGGTAGCGACAACATCCGAGCCGGCATCGACATTGCCACCCGGATAGAGCCGTGCCCTGAAACCACCAGTGGAGTTCCAGTTGAAACGCATGCCGCTTCCGTCGGCATTGGGCCCCGTCAGGGATGTCGAAATGGTCAGGTACAAGTTGTTGTCGTTACCTGCCACGGAGGTGACGCTCACCGTTTCACCCACCTCAAGCTGGGCGGTGTTGTGCATCACAACGGTCGTTGTGCCCGCAGCCTCATCAACATTCAGTGTTCCATTGGTTACACTAAATCCAGATGGCCCGGCCCCGTAGGTGGTCGTGAGGGTGTAGTTCCCGGAGGTATCCGAACTGAAGTCATCCAAGAACGGGGCGGCCTGAACCGACCCTGAAAGGACAACGGACACCACTAATAGTACTAGTTTCTTCATCTTCTCTTCCCCTTATTTTACATTTATCCGGCTCACCATGAACCGTACTACAATGGTTCCCATTGCAGGGGAGAGGATATACCGCAGTTCCAGCTTCGCGGTCTAGTGTAGATATCTACAGTGGGGAGACCGAGGGGAAGCATGCAAAGAAATCGACCCCCGCAAGGATGGCGGAAGATGTAGAATCAGGACACTCGGTGTCGAAAATCGTTTAAAGAATTCCGGCGCGAAAAGCCTTGGCGAGAGCACCCGACTGGGACTGAACCTCTAGCTTGGCATAGATGTTGGTGAGGTGGTAGGTGGCGGTGCGATTGGGGATCTCCAGCTTGTCTGCAATTTCCTTAACCGCAAGGCCCAATGCCAGCAGCTCCAGCACCTCGATTTCTCGCGCCGACAAACCGAATTGCTCGGAGGCTTTGGGATGGCGCATTTCTTCGAGCACCATTTTTGCGATGGAAGGACTCAACGCCGCCCCGCCGAGGAAAACCTCTTGCAACCCGCGGACAATATCCTGGGGAATGGCCGTCTTCAAAAGATAACCGGCCGCCCCGGCATCCAATGATTTGAGCACCTTTTCCTTATCCGAAAAAACCGTCAATACGACCACCGTCAGATCCGGCGCAACTTCGGCCAATTTCCGGATGCCTTCCACGCCGCCCATTCCGGGGAGGCCGAGATCCATCAGCACCATATCCGGAAGCGATTCCGTTTCAATGGCTTCGAACAGTTTAGCGCATGAAGGAAAAACCCGGCTGCAGGTAATATGTTCCTCATGGTTTAACAACCGCTGCAGCGAGCGGCGATAAACCGTGTCGTCCTCCACTACCCATATATTGATCGGTATCATCTTCACTCCGTTCAGACTATCGAACAGCGAACAGGGAACTTCGAATGAGGAAGGAATCCCTTCGACATTCAATCTTCCTTGATCGGCGTTCTTCGGTTCCCATGGAGGCGGGGGTTCCGCCTCAATTGGAAGTTTTGTACATATGGTCCATTTTGCCCGTCAACGCCGCCAAGGGGATCGTCAAAACCACCGAGGTCCCCTCGCCGGGTCGCGAGGTCAAGTCCATCTCGCCATCCATTTCCTCCGCCCGCTCCTTCATGCTGCCCAGCCCCCATCCATCCGATGCTTTCGAGGGATCAAACCCGCAGCCATTGTCGCGAACGGATATCCGAAGATGCTGGTCGATCGTTGAAAAATCCACCCATACCCGGGTTGCCTTGGCGTGGCGGGCACAATTATGCACCACTTCCTTGAAGAACATAATCAGATGCCGCTTATACGTCAACGACACAACACAATCCGGACATTCCACCGAGGTTTCAACGGATAGCCCCGCCCCTCTCAGGACCCGGTCGGCCCGTTCAGCCAGCTTTTTTATCAGCATGGGCAGACGGATGATGCTCTGGTCAATGACCCAAACGACTTCGTGCAAAGAGGCACAAGCCTCGCTAGCCATCAGGGAAAGATCGCAAAGGCCCGCCTTGGCCTCCTCCTCCACGACGACATGCTTCAGCTGTTCGGTCGAAAACGAAATGCCACCCAGGAGGCTGCCCACATCATCATGCAGGTCGCGGGCAATGCGCCTTTTCAACTTGGCTATTCCCCGCTTGCGCATCTGCTGCTGAATCGCCAATCCGCCAACCAATACCACGAGAATGATCCCGCCCGCCCAAATGCCGGAGCGTTGCTTGATGCGCCGCCACGCGTCCTTGGCCAATGCCAACTCTCGTTCTACCTCCGCCAACCGCCGATCCAGGGGTCGGCGCTGGGCCAGCCCCCTGATCCATTCACCCTGCGGCAAAATCCGGCATTGTCGGCTGTACCCATCGACCAGACGCGGGAGTTGATCCATATATTCCTCGGGAATTCCCTGCGCAGTGACCTTGCAGTTGTCCGACAAGACCTGTCCATATTCGGAAACGGAAACCTCCCCAAGTCCCAGAATCCTTTTCCCCTTATATTCACTGAACTCTTCCAAGGTAATGCGAATATACCGTGCATTATACCCTTCGCACACGACTGAAAGCGGATTCTCACGGTGTATAAATCCGCTGGTGTTATCTTTCCCAAGCACCTTGACCGTTTTGAAGCCCGGGTCAGGCGAAAGTTCCATCAAGATTTTCCGAGGAAAGCCAAACGACGGGAGCGCCAGCAGATGCGGTGCCCCCGCTGGCCAAAAATCAATGCGTCCGATACTCTCCTGGCGGCCCAGATCCAGCGTGAGCTGTACGTTATCCGAATCCAGAGTTTCGTCGCCATAGACGACCATTAGATCCGATGCCCCTTCCGGGTGATTGCCAAGGGGGAATCCAAACCCCACGGCCCCGTCATGCAGATACTGGAGACCCCAAAGCGGCGGCATCGAAAATGATTCGGACGCCTCTACCTCTATGCCGAGACGTCCCCATGTGGCCATATTGTCACCGATCCGACCGTCTAATACCCGTCGGAACAGAAAAACCTCTCCGAGCGCAAAATACGCCACGCCCGATTTCTGCATCTCCGGCAAAACCGTAATCCGTACCTGCCTCGCGGATCGGTTGATCCCCGAAAAAAAGACCGGATAAGGTCCCGGGGCCGGGAAATCCTCCTCCATCCAGTTCACGACATCCACAAACTCGCCCGTTCTGTTATCCAATACCTCGATCTTGAAACGCTTTGGAAAGGCATAGGCTCCGGACGCCCTCGGGTTGAAGGCCGGAGCCAAGGCGATCGAATGGATCTCGGTCTTCCAGAAGAACTTGAAGTCAATCTGGTGTGGCGAAAACGAGCCGGCGGAACCGGATTCTTCGAACGATGAATGATAGCCCAGATGGGTGGAAAGGAAGACGGGATCGTGTTGTGGCAATACGGAGATCCTTGCGAGCAATCGGTCTCGCTCAGCCTCCAGTTGCTGGATGCGCTTGCGGGGCCATCGCATCCTTTCCTCGACCGAAACGGCCTGCCGGACGTGCCGATCCGCAGGGAAACAGGGATCAACAATCGGGGTCACGCGAAGTGTCTGGCTAACCGAAAATCCGTCGCGACCGGTGGCAACCAGCGTGAAAGGCATTGGCTCACTCACCATACGAACCGTTGACGATCCGGTAACGGCCTCCCCGTTCAAGGTGGTTGCCACAGCGTTGTCCGTGAGCCATGTAAAAACGATCTTCCCGGGCTCATCGGGGGAGGAAGCGTCCACGGCAAAGCGGTTGATTACGGGAAATGCCGCAACATCCAATATCTCGAGATGGTCGAAGGACGACACGGAGGCATATTTCTCGACCCCGACATAGATCTCCCGACCGGCCGTTCCCTCGATGGTGATGCCGGTCATATCACCGGCCCCGGCATGCCCCGCATCGTAGCCTACCGTATACATCGCCTCCGCAGTACGGGCGATATACACCGAAAATTCCGTGCCGACAGCGACCTTGCCTCCAAAGCTCGCCTTCGATTCAATGCCACGGTTGTATACCCGCGCCCTGAACGAGCCATTACCGCTTGTCCAATTGAGGCGAATACCGGATTCGCTCTCCGTGTTCGGCCCACGCGGGGAGGTTGAAATCGTCAGATACAAATCATGGGAGTTGCCCGCCTTGGAGACCACGCGCACCGCTTCGCCCACCTCGAGCCGGGCGGCCCGGTGAAACACATCATAGGTTGTGTTGTCGGAGCCATCGACCCTCAACACGCCATTGGATACGGCAAACCCGCCCGGCCCTTTGCCGTAGGTTACCGTACCGATGTAGTTTGCGGAGGTGTCCGTGCTGAAATCATCCAGAAACCGACCGGCATGTGCCGCCCCGGCAATAACGAATGCCACCCATAGAATCCTTCCTAACTTCATCCCCCTTTTATAGGGCAGGCAGATTCCTTTTTACAGGATATAAATATGGCATAGAGGAATGTTCGTGGTAGCCTTCGACTTTCCCCGTCCAACCCCATGATGAGATAAACACCATGAAACAATCGCAACCGTTGACTGCCGCAGGCAAATCTTCACGAACGTTCCGCAGGATAGCCTGGATCATATTCTTGCTCGCGGTCGTTACGATGCTCTCTTTTTTCTGGCGTTCACAGGCTTCTTCTCCAAGTCCGGCTCGCAATGTTTTGCTCATCACCATAGATACCTGCAGGGCGGACTATCTCAGCTGCTATGGATATCCGCTAAAAACAACGCCCAATATAGACAAGATTGCCGCTCAGGGCATTCGTTTCGAAAACGTGCTCTCGCCGATCCCACTGACCCTTCCTGCCCATAGCTCCATCATGACGGGTACGATCCCCCCGCGACACAAAGTACATGACAACCTGGAATACGTGCTGGGCACAAACAACACTACCTTGGCCGAAACGCTAAAAGAACATGGCTATAAAACGGTCGCCATAACCAGCGCCTTTGTCCTGGACTCCAAATTTGGGCTCGCCCAGGGCTTCGATGATTATGAAGACCAGTTCGATGAAGCGGGTAATGACGGCGAAAGGGTCAACGAACGAATCGCGGAAGAAGTCAACCGGCACGCAATGGATTGGTTGGACAACCATGGAACAGACCGGTTCTTCATGTTTCTCCACTACTACGACCCCCACTTTACCTACACTCCCCCAGAGCCCTTCGCCTCCCGGTTTAAAAAGGTGCCCTATGACCAGCAGGACGCGTTGCATTTCCCGCCGGGGTTCCTCGCCGAGGCAACCGCAGGCTATGCGGGCGAAATTGCATATGTGGACCACTGCATCGGTTTGATTGTCGAGAAGCTCAAGCAGCTCGGATTGTTCGAGTCGACCTTGATCGTCATAACCGCGGATCACGGGGAAATGCTGGGGGCGCACGGTGAATTAGGCCATGGTTATTTCATCTACCAGGAAGCGATCAAGGTGCCTTTGATTATTAAGGCCCCCAGCCTGACAAAGCCCGAAATAATACGTTCCAACGCGGGCCTGATCGACATTTTCCCAACCATTTGTTCCCTTCAAAATATCGCTGTGCCGGCACAAGTGCAAGGGACGGCTCTTTTGGACCACAGGGATCGAAATGCCATGGAAAAAAAACCTCGAACCCTATATTGCGAAAGCCTCCTTCCAACCAAATACACCGCAAATCCACTACTGGGCATTGTTCGCGGAAAATATAAATACATCCAGACCACCCGGCCGGAACTCTATGATCTCTCGCTGGATCCAAAGGAACTGGATGATCTTTCGGTTACCGAGCACCATCGCGCTAGAATCCTGCAGAGCGACTTGGCCGAGATCATTGAACAATCCGTGGTGGCCAAGGAGACCCGCACGGTCAGTATGGATACCGAAACCATTAAGCGCCTCCAAAGCCTTGGCTATGTGAGCGGGGAAGTCAGCGAAGACTTTTCCTTTGATACCACGAAGCCGGATCCCAAAAACCTGATCGGCTACCATGATCGCACGATGGGGATGATCCATCTGAAAGACCAGGGCAAATACGAAGACGCCAAAGTCATTTGCCACGAGCTGATCGCTGAAAACCCCGGGATCCACCAGATCTATGGGATCCTCGCAGACATCGAAATGGAATTGAAAAATTACAGGCAGGCCATGGCGAGCCTGGAAAAAGCGACGGAGCTTGATCCCAAAGATGTGCAGGCATACCGAAACATGGCGCACATTTCCAAAATACGGGGGGAGGAGGGTCTCGCAACAACCTACTACCGCAAAGCACTGGAGATCGAACCGAAAAACTTTGACACGCTGTATGCCACTGCAGTGCTGTATCACAAACAAAATAAACTGGAACAGGCGATCAGTTTTATTGAACGGGCCCTCGCCGAACAACCCGGCCATCTCAAGGCCAGAGGACTACTTGTTGCCTGCCTTTCCCAGCAAAACAGATCAAGGGATGTGGTCGAACAGTGCGAATCTATTTTACGGAACAATCCAGATTATATATACGCCCTCAACTATCTCGCAGAAATTAAGGCCACCAGCGACGATGCGGCCCTAAAAGACCCGGACGGAGCGGTCAAGCTGGCCACAAAGGCATGCAACCTCACTCAACACAAAACACCCGAGCTTCTCGACACGCTGGCCATGGCATACGCAGCGGCGGGCAGATACCCGGAGGCCCTCGCCTCGGCGAACAAAGCGCTGCAACTGGCGAAGGAGCAGGACAAAACGGAGCTTACAGCCACGATTGACGCGCGCATCAATATTTATAAAACGAAGTCGCCATCCAGCGAGCCTCGATGACAATCAGGCCGTGGCCTCGTCGATGATGGCGATGAGATCGCTCTCTACGGATTGTGCAACGATATCGAGGTCTTTCGCGCCGAACATGCCGAGCACCTGAGTCGGCAGCAGGGTGGAGACCTTGGTTTTTCCGCCTTCTTCATAGACCGAGATCCGGCACGGCAACGCCGTGGAGATCTCCAACTTGCTTTCCAGCACCTCTTTTGCGCGGCGCGGATTGCACACATCGAAAACCTTGCACGCCGGGGAAAACTCAACGCCCTTTGAATGCATCTTTTCACGCAGGTCGGTCACATGAAGCACCCCGAACTGGTGGTTTCGTGCCGCCGATTCCAGCCGCGCCCCCATCTCGTCGACCGGGATGGTGGTTTCCTTTACATACAATATGTCCATTTTCTGCTCCTTTTATTTCGGCTTTTCCGTGAAGTTCATCGGCTCATAGTAGACGGGTTTGACTTGTTTCTCCCGGCCCTTTTTATTTAAAGTCCCGCCATGCAGACGAGAACCAGAGAAGCCGTCGTTGCAGGGGCATTCTATCCGGCCGATCCCTCCGAACTGCGCGGACAGGTTGAGGGCTTTCTGACGGAGGCGGGGGAAACAGACGGGCCAATACCCAAGACGATTATTGTGCCGCATGCGGGCTACATCTATTCCGGTGCCGTGGCCGCGCACGCCTACGCTTGGCTGAGGCCGGAGGGAATCTCGCGCGTCGTGCTGCTGGGGCCATCGCATCGCGTCCCGTTTCTTGGCCTCGCGGCCTCTTCGGCAGAAGCCTACGAATCCCCGCTCGGAAGCATCCCCCTCGAACCGCCCCCGCCAGATTTCCCGGTCAACGACCGCGCGCACGCGTTCGAGCACAGCCTCGAAGTCCACCTTCCCTTTTTGCAGGTGGTTCTCAATGAATTCTCCCTGCTTCCTCTCGTCGTGGGCGATGCCTCGAAAGAAGAAGTTTCCAAAACACTCGCCTCTTTGTGGGGCGGTCCCGAAACGTTGATTGTCGTCAGCACCGACCTCAGCCACTACCACGACTATCGCACTGCGAGAAAAATGGATCAGACCACCTCCGATGCCATTCTTGCACTCGATGCCGATGGCCTGGGTCCCGACAGCGCCTGCGGCCGTGTGCCGGTCGGCGGGTTGCTCCACCTCGCCAAAAAGAAAGACCTGACCATCGAGCAGGTCGACCTGCGCAACTCCGGCGATACCGCCGGGCCGAAGAATCAGGTCGTTGGATACGGAGCTTATGTACTCTACTGAACAAAAAAAAACCCTGTTGCGCATTGCGCGTTGCGCGATCGAACGTGCAAAAATCCCCGAAACGTCTGAGCCGGAATTGATGGAACACCGCGCAACGTTCGTGACGCTGGAAATCGGGGGTCAGCTACGTGGCTGTATCGGAATGCTCGAAGCCTTCCGCCCACTGGCCGAGGACGTCGCCGAGAATGCGTTTGCCGCCGCCTTTCACGATCCGCGCTTCCCGCCCGTTTCACCCGCCGAACTCGACGAGCTCTATATCAGCATCTCCGTGCTCTCCCCGCCGGAGGAGATGGTGTTTTCCTCCGAAAAGGATTTGCTCGAACAGATCCGCCCCGGCATCGACGGGCTGATTCTTCAGGAAGGCTTTCACAAGGGCACATTTTTACCGAGCGTCTGGGAACAGCTTCCCGAAACGGAGGTGTTTTTCGGGCAGCTCAAGCTAAAGGCGGGGCTGTCCCCCAGCTACTGGTCCGACTCCCTGCGCGTCTTCCGCTACACCGCCGAATATATCCAATGATGTCTTTTGCGTAGACGGAGCATCTTGCTCCGTTTGAGAAGCACAACGCGAGTTGGTCAACCCCTTGCACTCTTCAGACCAACGCGCTCCGTTCTTCCGCAATGGAGCAGGATGCTCCATCTACATTGTACGGCCTTCTCTTTTTTTATGGTGGAAGGCATCATTCCCCCAATTGCTCTGCCCCGGCACAACGGCTATTCGACCATTCCCATGATTCCATCGGCAATGAACTGAATGGCGAGCGCCGCCAGCAGAACCCCGAGTAATCGCTTCACCATAGCATTGACGGTTCCTCCCACCGCACTGGCGACTTTGCGTGACAGCAGAAACGAAGCTAGTGCCGTCAACAGGATAACAATAATGGCGAGCGCCACAGAAAACATGCCCCCCTCAACTTGGCTGGATTTGGAAAAAAGCAGGATGGTCAGTGTCAGGCATCCGGGGCCGGCCATCAGGGGAATGGAGAGCGGAAAAACCGCAATTTCATTCGAGGCAGGTTTGTGAGCATCATGCTCGGAAGGCTCGTCATCGGGCCGCACGACCATGCTGAAGGCCGTGTAGAAGAGCAGGGTTCCACCGGCAATGCGGAAGGCTTCCATGGAGATGCCAAGCCGGCCCAGCAGAGTTGCACCGAACAACCCAAACCCGATAATCACTAAAAAAGAAAAACCAACGGCACGCAAAGCGATTTTTCTACAATAAGCGGAATCATGCCCTTTGGTCAGCGCATTGAAAATCAATGAATTCCCTATAGGATCCAGCAACACGAAGTATGCGGACAAGGCGGTTAGCAAGGTTTCTAAATCAATACTCATCATTCCTGTCCTAAAAAAGTCTAATCCACCTGCGGATCCGATTCGGCGGCGGGTTTTTCCTTGTGGTGGGCAGCAAGCAGATCGTTGAGCTTAAGGCCGGTGAGTTCAATCAGCGTGTCGAACAGCTTGTTGAGCACCCAGATCATGACGATCATGCAGGGGATCAGGACGACAACGTGGCTGAGGCCTGTCATTTTTCCAAGCTCAGCGGTGTACTCGGGGGAACCGGGCGGGCTTTTCAGCACAATCTTGGCGAGCGCATAGTTAAGGCCGGCGGAGAGGAACATTGAGGAGGCAAAACCCCAGGTGAGGCCAACGAGCCGCTTCTCGAATTGCGCTTCGTTCCCCTTTTCCTTGAGTGCCTGCTTCAGGCGCTCCACGTCGAACAGCGCCTCGGTCATCATAATTTTCTTGATGAGCGGGAACGGGGTCTTCAGGGAACCGATAATAGCTAAACCGAGCAGCAATGGAATGGCGGCCTCTTTGATCGCAATGTATTCCGGCGGAAATTTTAGGATACCAAACACGCCGGTGAGCGTTACGCTGACGATGCCGATGATGGACATGAAGTCGGCCTTGCGCTCCTTGACGAGCGTGTGCAGGCCGTACCCGATCGGAAAGAGTAGGCCAACCACCAGCGCCCAGACGGGACCAAGATATTTTTCCTTACTCAATAAGCTCAGGATCGCAACGGGAATCACGACGTTGACGACTATACTCACTAGCGGGTTTTGCTGTTTTGTTTTTTCCTTGCTCATATTATCTCCTGAAAAGGTAGGACTCCGAATCGCCGTGGGCGGCATCCATCATCCGTTCCAGCTCTTGCGTTTTTTCCGGGTATTTTTCGGCGAGGTTAGTGGTTTCGCCAAGGTCGGCTTCCAGATCGAATAGTTCGGATTTCACGAGGGTTTTCCCATCGGGAGCATAGGTGCGGATGGCTTTCCACTTCCCGGCGCGCACCGCTTTGCGCGGCTTGCCTTCGGTAAATTCCCAATAGAGGTATTGGTGCTTCTGTTGCTGGTCGGCCTTGCCGGTGAGGAGCGGCACCATGGAGATCCCGTCGATCTGCGCATCGCCCGGAAGGGTTGCACCGCCGAGTTCTGCGAAGGTGGGGAGCCAATCCCAGAAGGCGCAAATATGGTCGGACCCAGAACCGGGCGCAATCTGTTTTGGCCAGGAAACGAGTAGCGGCACATGGACACCGCCTTCGTACAGGGCGCGCTTGATGCCCCGAAAGGGGCCGTTGCTATTCCAGAAGTCCGGTTGGTGCCCGCCCTCGCGATGCGCCCCGTTGTCGCTGGTGAAAACGATGATGGTG
>JAUXGY010000473.1 GCA_030621805.1 Kiritimatiellales bacterium
CCTTCTTGATGTCCTTGAAGAAAGCCATGTCCTTCGGGTTCGAAGCGGCATAGCCGCCCTCGATATAGTCCACGCCGAATGTATCCAACATTTTCGCCACGCGGATCTTCGACACCGGCGAAAAGACCACCCCTTCCGCCTGCGCGCCGTCGCGCAGCGTCGTGTCGTATATAAAAACTTTATTATCAGCACTCATGGTGATTCACCTGTTTTTAAAGAGGCAGAAAACATACCCCACCCATTTCAGCCGAACCAAGCAAGAAGGGGGGAATTTTCTACCCAAAATAGGATTCGCCGAGAGCGTGGATGGCTTTTTTGCGATCAGTTTCCTTGACGGCGAACATGATGCTGGTTTCGGAGGCGCCCATGTTGATCATCTCAATGTTGACCCCGGCGTCGCCGAGGGCCCGTGTGGCTTGGGCGGCATTGCCGAGAGCAAAGTGCATGCCTTCGCCTACCAGCATGAGCAGGGCGAGACCGTATTCGACCTCCACGGAATCAGGTGTAAGTTCAGCCTTGATCCGCTCCAGAATCACCGACTCCTTTTGGGTGCAAAGTTCGGATGATTTTAGAATGACGGATATACTGTCGATCCCTGATGGCGTGTGTTCATACGAAATGCCTTCCTCTTCCAAAATTTGAAGCAGGCGGCGACCAAAACCAATCTCGCGATTCATCATATATTTATCGATGGAAATGGAGCAAAATCCATCCGAGCTGGCAATCCCGACCACGACCTGATCCCCCACCTCGCGCGTCAAGGTAACAAGCGTACCGGGCGCTTGGGGCCGGTTGGTGTTTTTAATGCAGATCGGGATGTGGGCGTGAACGGCGGGAATGATGGCCTCTTCGTGGAACACCCCGAATCCGGCATAGGAGAGCTCGCGCATTTCGCGGTAGGTCATCCGTTCAATAGCCGGGGCGGTGGGCACAAGGCGCGGATCCATGGCGTAGACAGAGTCAACGTCGGTAAAGTTTTCGTAGACATCGGCCTTGACGGCGGCGGCGAGGATGGCGCCGGTGATATCGGAACCCCCGCGCGGGAAGGTGGCCACTTCGCCGGTTTTCGTGCTGCCGAAAAACCCCGGGAAAATAATAATCTCGGAGGAGGCCTTAAGCTCGGCAAGTTGATCAAAGGATTCGGGCAGAACTTCGGCATTGCCAAACTCATCGCTCAACAACATACCGACCTCACCGGGATTGACGTATTTGGCCGGACACCCCTTTTTATTAAACGCTGCCGCGATTACCTTAGCGTTGTTGTCTTCGCCAGAAGCTTTCATCGCGTCCATAAACTGGAGGGCATTGGTCGTGCGATTTTCAATGCGTCCGCGCAGGTCGGCCTCAATGGTGGCCACTACGGATTCCGAAAGCTCCAGATCCTGCTGAATTTCGGCATAGCGGGAAACCACCTGTTGCAGATCGGTTTCATAGTCGCCCCCTTCCAGCACGGTGTTTGCCAGCGCAATCAATAGATCCGTCACCTTCGTGTCGTCACTATGCCGCTTGCCGGGAGCCGACACCACGACAATGCGGCGATCGGCATCCGACGCCACAATATCAATCATTTTTAAAATCTGCTCTGCACTTGCAACGGAAGAACCACCAAACTTTACAACTTTCATCTTTTATTCACCTGTTTTTAAACCACGGAATACACAGAATACACGGAAATGGGAAATCCAGAAAATACTCTTCCGTGTATTCTGTGTATTCCGTGGTTTGATTCTTTTC